>JAFLUJ010000326.1 GCA_022511485.1 Oscillospiraceae bacterium
AATAACTTCTTCTTTGGTCATTCCAAAGGTAACACCGCCAAATTCTTCGGCAGGGTCAATTTGAGTTGGGATGGATTCTTCGATGGAATTATCTGTTTGATTTCCACAAGCGGTAAAAAACATAACGACAGAAATTATAATTAACATAATTTTTTTCATGACATAATTCTCCCATATTGATATATTTATTCAATTATATCATATATAGGAAGATTTTTCAAGATACAAAAATAAAAATTTATGAGGTGATTAATATGAATATTTTTAAAGTGTTAGAAGAATTATCAACAACAGCAAAAAAAGCAGCTGATGCCGTTTCTAATGGTGTCAAAGCATGGACAAAAATAGATAAAACTTCTGATGAAGACACTAAAAAAATGCAAACGTATTTGACTAATAATGCTAAAGAAGCAACAGAAGATTTTGGACTGTTAGCAGCAGTGCCAGCTGCGGCTAAATTAGCTGGCACTGCGGGTGGATTAGGGGCAATAGCTGCAATAGGAGGTGCTGTAGGGCTTGCAGCAATGTTTGACTATACAGGCGATTATATTGACCAGCTTAGTCGTCAAAACCTAATTCCTGAATCGGCACAAGAAATTAACAATTATACAAATGTTTATAATGCGGCAGTTCAGGAAGCTAAGAGGAAAATTAAAGAAGCAGACGATAATGCAGAAGAGATAAGAGATCAATGGGAAAGAATACAAACCTTAGTTGATGGAAATGGCAAGCTTACAAATACAGCAAACGAAAGTGAGTTTCAAAAAGCTATCAATCTTATGAATATAGCGATTCCCGATTTAAACATCGAGGTTGTTGACAATCAGATACAAAATTACGACAAAATTGGCAGATCTATATATGACGATATAGACGAAGTCAGCAAAAATAAAAAGGAATCATATTTGCATGATAGTTACTTGGAAGCCCTGCGTAATATTGGCGATGTGGAAAGACAATGTGATATTGCCCAGCAAAAGTTAAATGTTGCAAATACGTATTATCAAAGTAAGGTGGAGGAATATAATGCTTATAAAAATGCTTATAATTCGATTTTTGATAAAAATACCTCAAATAATGAAAAATATGTCAAAATTGGAGAAAAGATCGTATTAAAAAGTTCTATAAACCTCGATGACCTTGCCAAAGCTAAAGAGAAGGTTGACAAAGCAGGTGATTTGCTGGAGCAAGCAAATTTTGAATACGGTGCTATTTCAGGCTTAGAAAATTCTTATAAATCAGTAATGGATGAATACGAAGAACAATTTCTGAACGGGAATAATTTAAGTTATCCCGATGTCGTAAAAACTCCTGCACAATTAGCCGGAGAAGATTTCGGAAAAAGAATGAGAGCAAGGAAAGGCGTTAATGATACGCCGAAAGCCGACCAACCGCCTCCAACAAATATTGTTGTCCCCGATAAAGAGGTTCAAAACATCGAACAGCCCCCTGCAAAGGATACTCCAAATGAGGTCTACATGCCTGAAACAGCAGACTTGACCAATAGTCTGATCAATGATGTTATAGGTCAGTTCAGTATCCTTCCGGAAGTAATGATGGAATTAGGACAGCAGTCTCTTGTCGCTTTTACCGAGGGATTTACGGATGATGAGCTAATCGGTGAACGCATTACCGAAGCTGCACAGAAGATCGCTGATGTCTTTTCCGATAACATGGGAGATCTTGCTTATCAGTCCGGCGGGGAGGCAGCCGTTCGGTACATGGAGGGCTTTGAAGAAGAACTGGACGGAATTTACGAGCGTATCATGGCAGAGCGGGAGCTTGCGGTATCCGGAATGACAGCAGGACAGCAGATGGTTTCGTTTAATTATTCAGTGGCATCACAGCCCGGCAGCAGGAGGGAGGAAAGAATAGTTCTTGAAAATCGCGACGAGATCACAGTAAAGCTTGACAGGGATGTTGTCGGAAAGTCCGTTATGGAATACATAAAAGAATATAAAAGGAGAACAGGAACTTAAGTCTATTTTAAACATCTCCCGCATATCATTATCAAAAAGGAGTGGTAATATGAATGAAGTAAACAAACCGGCGCTTGTCCACAATATTATCCTGGAGGGAAGAAAAAAACTGTCCGTTTCGGGAGTTACAGACGTTGACCACTTTGACGAAAATACTGTGCTCCTCTACACTACTATGGGGGAAATGACCGTCAGGGGGACGGATCTGCACGTTAATACGCTTTCGGTGGAAAGCGGGGAAATGGATATAGAGGGGGAGATCTCCGGGATCGTTTACGGCGACCCCGACCGCCGTTCGCCACTGTCCCTTTTCGGAAAGATATTCAGATAAAAGGCTGAGCCTTTACCCTTACCGTTGGTTACTCTTTTCGGTAAGGTAAAATACGACGCGGGAGCATAAAACTTCTATATCACTACAAACTCAAAAGGGGTGAGGCTTTGCATTTAGATACTTTCTTTTCTGTTTCCCAGCATACGTCGCTGTTTCTGCTTTCTGTGGTGATGGGAGCGGCGCTGGGAGTGGTCTACGACTGCTTCCGGGTCGTCAGGATACTTCTCCCTCCTGCGGCAGAGTCAAAATCAGTGGCTGTCTCGGATATTATTTTCTGGCTCATTTACGGATTCTGCATATTCTGCTATGCCGCTGCTTTCGGCAGGGGACAGGTGCGCTTTTTTATCATTCTTGGCTCCCTTGCCGGATTCGTCCTGTATATCCTCACTGTGGGAAATCTGATAACCGGGGTCATAAGACGTATTGTAACCGCCTTTTACAGAATATTACATAAAGTATATTCTTCGACAATTGAACCGCTTGTAAAAAGTTTGAAAAATATTTGTCAAAAAGTGTTGCGGATTTTTGTACAGATTTATAAAAAAATAACAAATAAAAAAGAAGTACAAAAAAACTCTTGAAAATTGCCTTTGTTTGGGTGTATAATGATGTATGATACATAGAATGGATAAGGTAGACATTCTGTATTAGGTATTGTCTTGAAGGTGCAGGAGGTGACTGTGTGAACGAATGGAATAAACGTGCCGCAAAAAAGAACGCCGGCTCTAAAATAATTCTGGACAAGAAGCCTGCGCGCAGTCCCCTGATGCAGGTCATCGTCGCTGTGGCGGGATTTGCTTTCGTGCTCTATTGTGTAAGCTCTATCGTTCTTACTCAGGCGGAGATCGCTGAAAAACGCTCCGAGCTTGCTGCCCTCGCCGAAAAAGCTGAAAAGCTGGAGGAGGAAAATGACGAGTACCAAAGCATACTTTCCGAAGAGGACGAGGCAGCCTTTATGGAACGGTACGCTGTAGAAGTTCTGGGATATGCCTATCCCAATGAGAGACGCTTTTACGACACCACAGGCAAATAAGAACAAGTTCTTATCAAAAATTATTATTTTTAAGAGAGGATCAAAAACTTTTTATGCAGCCGGAAGTAGGAAAAATTTATGATGGCAAGGTCACTGGCATAACTAAATTCGGAGCTTTTGTGGAGCTTGAACCAGGTACGACCGGTATGGTACATATCAGCGAGGTAGCAAACACATTCGTAAATGAGATCAAGGATCATCTGACAGAAGGTCAGGCTGTTAAAGTAAAGGTCCTGTCTGTAAGCGAGGAAGGCAAGATCTCTTTGTCAATAAAGAAGGCGGAGGAAAATCCTTCCCAGAGAAGAGATCAGAAGCGGGGCGGAGGAAAACGTTCCGAGGGCGGCAGCGCTAAGCCTCAGCAGCAGGAGAAGATCCCTCAGACGCCGGAGGCAGCTTTTGAGGATATGCTCAACAAGTTCAAGCAAAGCTCGGACGAGCGTATGGGCGATCTGAAAAAGGTCATTGACAATAAGCGAAGAAGTCCGTCAAGACGAAAATAAGGTGAAAATAATACTGCATTACCGGATATACAGCCGTACTATATAAAAAGTGCGGCTTTTTTTCAATTTCCTTTGACATTTGCTGTACAGTATGATATAATATGCTTAAAAGAAATTAAAAAAGGGGAATTGTAATATGAGAGAGGGAAATACGATGCTGAATAGTGATAATTTTTATGGATTTCTGGACGATCTTGACGCTGCTACAGCCGAGCAGATCTCAGAGCATCTGCGGTCCGGTGCTGTGAACGCAATTTATGACGGAGACACCAGAGGTCAGGTAGTGGAAGAGATAGTTTTTCGCGGAGGAACATTATATGATGGAGTGGAAGCAAAGGAAGCAGTTCCATGGGTAGTCAATGATTCTAAGATATGTGCTGCGAAATTTCCCTATCGTGATGGTGAGACCCACAAGCATACTGCGGGATTTGAGGAGTTCGACTGGTGCGTTATCGATGACATTCAGTATATGTATGGAAAGCACCTCCAGAAACTGGTCGAAGAGGGAACTCTGACGTTAAAATAACGGAGCCGCAGTTAGGGGGAAAAGGTCAGAGATGAGATGTCCGGGATCCGGGAGGGATAAAAATGAGCGAAGAACATTCAGAAAATGATGTTGTTAAATTGGAGCTTCCTGAATATGAGGAAAAAAGCTTTCCTTTTCCCGATGCCCCCACAGAAAGCTCATTTGCGGAAAACAAGGACGAAATATTCCGCAGAAATATGATAATTGCGGCAAAGGATGCAAAGCTCTCCGGTCAGCGAATAAAATACCCCGAAAATTTTGGCGCAGAAGAAATTTATCCTCAGGATATGGATAAGATATTTCACAGAGACAAAAAATCAGGGCATAGAAGCATTTTTACAAGAGCTGCGGCGTTTCTGGATCACAGCGATAATCTTAAAATAGTTTATACGATATTGCTGCTTACATTTGTTGTAATTATGACGATACTGCTGTCCCTTACATTTCAGCTCCGGGGACGCGTAAAAGATGGACCTGTACAGGTGCAGGCGGAGACTATACCATTCGTAACAGCAGTTCAGGATTTTGAAACTGTGATCACTCAGACGCAAATAATCAACGATGAGGTAACAGAGGTCATTCCAGCAGAAACAGTTTCTGTTTTGTACGAGGAGGAAACTATTCTTTATTGAATCCCGTTAGCGGGGGCGTCCCCGCCTAAGACAGTGCGGTGATGTCCTCAACGGTAAGCTCCGGCTGGACGGCTTTATTTATGGAAAATGCAAGAAGCCTTGCGGTGCGCTCGATAAGCTTGTCGACGTCACGTGGAGTTACCATCATATTGGGAAGATGCTTGTCCGGGGGATTTCCGGTGATGTTTTCCACGATAGTATGCATATCAACAACTGTGGGAACTCCCACTGCGATGACGGGGATACCAAGGGTCTCTTCGGTGAACTCCTTGCGGCGGTTCTGGACGCCTGAGCCGGGGGAGATTCCGGTATCGGTAAGCTGTATCGTAGAGCCAAGACGGGATATATCCGAACAGGCGAGGGCGTCGATGACGATAACACAGTCGGGGCGGACGGTCTCACACAGTGAGCGTATGACCTCGGCTGCTTCTATTCCTGTTTGTCCCAGAACTCCGGGGGAGATGGCTGAGACCTTGTTAAGACTTCTCATAGGATGTCCCTCCGGCAGCTCGTCATGCAGATGTCTGGTGGCGATTATCTGTGATATTACAAGAGGTCCTAAGGCGTCCGGGGTAATATCGGAATTTCCAAGTCCCGCTACAAGAGCGGTTTTTTTGTCCTCCCCTTTGAGGGAGACTATCTCTGCGGCGATGTTCTCCACCTGTTCGTCAAAATCCTGAGGACTGGCGGAAAGTCTGTCCGTTTCAATTGTAATGTACCGTCCCTTTCGCTTTCCTATTCTTGCTCCGGCGGAATCGTCGGTGACGATTATCTCCGTTACCGAGCAGGCGGAGCTTTTTCTCAGCCTGCGCTTTATCCCCTTGGGGAGGCTTCCTGCGTCTTCGTCTATCATTTCCACTGCAAGGTCTGTTCTTATTGGCATATATTTATCATCCCTTCATTAGATTATGTAGCTGTACAGATCAAATATGTTGATTGGGGCTGTGCCCTGCCTTTGTATATTTTGCTCAAAAAGTAATGTAAAAATTTTCTGTGTTTTTTGATGTTGCCTATTGAAATACCGTCGGAAAAATGGTAATATTATAAATAGGCGTTTGCAGGTAACTGTGTGCGGTCAGGGCAGTCGTTCTGTCAGATCATTAATGGTAACCTGATGCGAGGTGAGTCATTACACCTTTATAAAGTCAAAACCTAACGTGTCGGGTTTTGCTGCCGTATCAAGCTCAGGAAGGATCTCTTCCTAAGTATTATTACCGCAAAAAGAGAAATTATTAAGGAGAGTTACTATGCCAAATATTAAATCAGCGAAAAAAAGAGTAAGAGTTATCAAAGCTAAAACAATGCAGAACAAGGCTATCAAGTCCAACCTCAAGACTGTTCTTAAAAAGGCTGACGCTGCTTGTGCAGCAAAGGCTGACAATTCAGAGGCTGCTATCAGACTGGCTATGAAAAAGGTTGACCAGGCTGCTGCCAAGAATATCATCCACAAGAACGCTGCTGCAAGAAAGAAATCTCAGCTGGCTAAGAAGCTTAATTCAGCAAAGGCTTAAAGCAATGCCGCAGACCTGTAAGGCTCTGCGGTTTTTTATTGACGGCTTGCAAACTTTTTTATATAATACTAATCCCAAGTCAAAAAATAGACAAAGTCTATTTTTTGAGCCGCCTG
>JAFLUJ010000327.1 GCA_022511485.1 Oscillospiraceae bacterium
ATAGGGGATGATCGCCGCATCATTTCCTCCAACCTCTTTCCAGTTGGTGATCTCTCCGGAGTATATTTTTCTTATCTGCTCCTGAGTAAGACTGTCAACGGGATTTTTCGCATTTACAACGAAGGTAAATCCCTCGGCGGATACAGGTATCATTTCAAGCTCTATCCCTTTTTCTTCTGCGGCTTTTTTCTGGTCTGCCGAAATGGGAACGGACAAGATCATGTCGCACTCGCCGTCAAGAAGCTTTGTAAATGCGGTGTGGGTCTTGGTGTGCTTGACCTGCATTTCCGCTTCCTCCTGGGGGATACCAAACAGCATGGCGCGAAGTCCTGATTCTATGGGAATTGCCGATGTAGAGCCGTCTATAACAGGAAAGTTCTCCTCGTTAAGACCATACTGTCCCGCTAAAGTATTAATGTCAAATTCGGGAATGGCGGATGTCTCACCGACCGTTTCTGAAACAGTTTCGGGAACTGTTTGAAAGTCGGTTTCAGATGTGGTTTCTGCTATACTTCCGGAGACGGTTGCCTCTGTGATGCTTTCCGTGTTTCCATTATTGCAGCCGGAAAAAAGAATACCCATAGCTGCCGCTGTCAGAATTGTTGATTTAAAATAATTTTTCATTCTTGTTTTTCCTTTCAATTTAATTTGTATAAAATTATTTTTGAGAAATACTGCCCCATATCCAGCAGTCGTCGAACCTTCCGTCAAAATAAATTTCTGTATCATATACAGAGATGTTTTCAAGTGTCAGTTTGCTCAAATCAGGAGTTTCACCTTCAATAAAACCTTTCATGTCGGTTGTTCTGTTTCCCCAATTTCCGGATTCGTAAACAATTATATAATCCCATACATATTCTTCATCTCCGAATGTTTGTTCAAAGATTTTCTCATTATCAAGAGGTTCAAGAGTTTCAAGGTCATAATGAAGATTATAACTTGGATTAGGCGCTTCGTAAACATTTCTTTGACGAAAACATATTTCCGCGATATTATTTTTTGTGATACTAATGTTTATAGTGAAAAAATCTTTCCACTTTTCTTCTGTTCCGTCTGAATTTGTAAAAATTCGATACACAGGAGGTTCATCTGCTGAATAAACATTCCAGCCCTTCATCCCGTTCCATCCATTATTCCTCATTTTATCAAGAAAATCACTGCTTGTGAGACTCAGAGCCTTGTTATTGAGAAATTCCCGTTGTTTTTCCGTAAGCTTTGATGATTCATCAAAAAGATAAACATTTATATTTCCTGTCTGTATGTAATAGTTTGTTGTGTAATTATGATCGTATGTGTAAAAATAAAGCTGTTCATCAGCACCATCCTCAAAAAGCTCGGTCATATCATAGGGAATATTTATGACAGTGTCAAAATCTAAAAGACTTACATCTACTTTTGCACACTCTTGAAAATATGGATTGCCGATAGGAAAATAAAATTTGTCCGCACTAAAATAAAATTCATTTTCCGTAAGACCGGAAAATTCACGCTTCATCAGCAGATAATCAACATCCCAAATATTATCAGCACTTGAATAGTCTAATTTTTGTATCTGATTCCATAATTCAGTATTAAGTTTTTCAATGAATTTCTCACCCTCAAAAAACATATCGGAAAGCTCCAGACGTTCTCCGGTTCGCATATCAAAAGAAATAACATATTCTTCAAAAGTGTAATTAAAAAACTTTCTGTAAAAAAGTATCCCGTTGACTGCATTGCAATAATTGGTGTATACCTTTTCTCCATCTGCATTGTATTTTTCTTCAATTGAGTTTGCCCATTCCTTTATTTCGCTTTTTATTTTTTTCACCACAGATTTATCTTTCATATGTGAGAAAAAAATCTGCGGTTTTCCGTCTGCTTCGTAACGGGTTCTGTCCTCACCATAATCATCGGGACGAGGCATACCTGTTCCCAGACTGTCATAAAGCTTTATCTGATACGGTTCGTAGCTTTTAGGCTCTGCTGTTGTTTCTGGTTCTGTTATCTGCGCTTCGGCTACAGAGGATTCAGATATAGTTTCCTGAATAGTCTCAAATGTTGTTTCCACTGCTGAACTTTCTGTTAATGATGTTTCTTCGGCGGGAGAGGTATTTTCTTTGTTACAGCCGGTGAAAAGAATGGCTGCTGTCATTAATACTGATAGCGTTGTTTTAAAGTGCTTTACCATTGTTGTTCCTCCTGTTCAGCTATGGCTCTCCAAAAAACTGTATAATCATCGGTTTCTTCATAATATGATACGCAGTCTGAATACTTAAAAGTTATATTTTCAGGAGCAATACTTTTTATTTCCGGTGGATTTTCTTCAAATATTTTTTCCCATTTGGAGAGATTAGCGTCTGTCAGGTCAAGCAAAGTGTGTTCCCACGTTATATTTTTATCTCCATAGACCCGTTCAAAAATTTCTTCGGTGCTCAGCGGTTCAAGGGTCTCAAGATCATAATAAAGATTATAGGTCTTTTCATAAACCTGACTGTTGCCTTTTTCGCAGCGGATATAAGCTAAATTATTACAAAAGATGCCGGAGCTTATAATATAATTTTCATCATAGGTAATTATTTCTCCGTCCTGTTCATATGACCTTTGCATCGGTTTATCGTTGTCGGTATACATTATCCAGTCGTATTTTTCGTTAAGCCGGTCAAGCTTTGCGTTGATGATATTTTCAGTCTGTTCTGCAAGGAATTCTGCTGTTTTTGCTGAAATAAATTTCGATTCGTCAAAAAGATATGCTGTTATATTTCCTGTTTCATAGTTTCGTGAGTAAGCGTAATTTTCGGAAGAAATACTATTATTTTTTCGTATAGAAACTTTTTTATTAGCATCCTCTTCAAAAAGAGAGGTCATATCATATGGGACATTCAGGACAGTATCAAAATTGCAGATACTTATATCAAATCTGGCGCATTTCGTCATATATGGATTATTTACAGGGAAATAAAAATAATGGGAATCAAAATAAAATCCATCTTCCGTAAGTCCGGCAAACTCCCGCTTCATCGGAATATATTCAAGATCATTAAAATGTTCAAGATGTATCTGTTGAATGGCTGTCATCAGCTTTTTATTAAGTACTCCCAGAAATTCCTCACCTTCAAAAAACATATCGGAAAGCTCCAGGTGTTCACCTGTTCTGATGTCGAAAACTGCGCAGTATTCCATGGGGAAATCACCATAATTTATCTCATAGAAAAGATAACCGTTATATATCCGGCAATAGGTGTATATATTTTCCTGCGGCGGTCTGTCATCGTACAAATGATAGCTTTCTGTTGCTAAATCAAACAGAGAATCTGTTTCCGTTCTGATCTTCTCCGCAATCTCCTTATCTTTAAGAAGCGGGAGAATATCATAAAACTCTCCGCTTATATAATATTGTGTCATGTCCTCGCCGTAATTTTCAGGACGGGGTATGCCTGTTCCCAGATTATCATAAAGTCTGATCTGGTACGGCTCATATCCCTGATTCTCTGTTGTCACTTCCTCGGAAGATTTTTCTTTGGTTTCGGAAATATCAGCGGCGGATATTTCCGGAGTTGTTTCGTCGGGAGGGACTTCCATATTATTTTTATAACATCCCGAAAAAATAAGACCTGCTGAAACTACTGCCGGCAGTACCTGTTCAAAAAAATTTTTTCGCATAAAATGTCCTCCATAGATCAAATCTGGATCTAAAAATAATTATATTGTCCTCGTATTGAAAAGTCAATGATTGTTACAAAACTGTTCCGGATTTTAACCGGATTGTAATAAGTCGGGAATCTTTTTAACCGGTTTGTAACTAATTTAACCTATATTTGCTTGCATTTTATTTTAAAATGTGATATAATTCAAATAAATATTATATGGGTAATGCATAATTAAAAGTTATGCTGTCAGACGAATTATAAAAAGGGATGGTGCTATTGTATACAATACGAAAGATCGAAAGTGCAATTGAGTTGCCATATGATCTGATAGATATAAATACAGGCAGCGAGCATTTTATTTTTCAGTTCATATCATTTGATGATAACCAGACTGATCGCTCCATAGAAATGGGGGGAGTAACAGGTAAGTTTGGTATTATTTATCAAAGTAAAGGTATCGACTGTAATTTTGAATGCGATATTTCTGTTGGAAATGTTTATACTTTTTATTATTCGCTGGACACTGCATATGATATTATGTCAGGCAGGAATGCTGTCTCTGTCCTCAGCGACTATGGCGATACTCTGAACCGGACAAATTTAACAATTACTTTTGATAACAAAGGACGTTGTCTGATGGATGGATATTTCAAAAATAAGGATGACCTTTATAAAAGCAGTATCGCTTTCTCATTTAAAATTGAACATACTGATATATCAGATATGTTGATTTCCATGGATAAATTTTTTCATGAGCTTATAAGAGTACAAGGACATAACAATTTTATTTAATGGAGGGCAGTACAAATGATCTCGGAAAGCAACCTTAACCGATACCGTCTTTTCTGTGCAGTTGCGGAGTGCGGAAGCATATCCAGAGCCGCAGAAATAAACTATATCAGCCAGCCTGCAATAAGCAAGGCGGTCACAAAAATGGAGGAAAGTCTGGGGACACAGCTTTTTATCAGGAATCACAGGGGAGTGGCTCTTACAGATGAAGGGAAGATTCTATACGAGCAGCTAAAGACTGCTTTTGACATAATTCATGAGGGGGAAGACAAGCTCCGGCGTATTAACGAGCTTGGCATAGGAAGGCTTCGTCTGGGAGCAAGCGCTATACTCTGCAAGCATATGCTTCTGCCATATCTGAAAGGATTTATTGAGGAAAATCCTCATGTCAAGATAACTGTTGACTGTCAGTCTTCATCAAAAATAATAAAACAGCTCATGGATGGCAGGATAGACATTGCCCTTATTGCAAAGCCGGAAAATTTCATAGACATAGGATTCCATTCACTTGGAGAGATAGAGGATGTTTTTATTGCCACAAAATCTTATGTTGACAACCTGCATATAAGAGGGGAGTCTGCTATTTTTGAAAAGGCAAATATCATGCTCCTTGACGGTGAAAATGTGTCCCGTATGCATGTTGATCGGTATTTTTCAGAAAACGGTATCTTTCCGGAGCACGTACTTGAAGTCAGCGGCATGGATATGCTTATTGAGTTTGCGAAAACCGGTATAGGAGTTGCCTGTGTAATAAAGCAGTTCGTTATGCAGGAGCTTGAAAACGGGACGCTTATGGAAATTCCCCTGACTGTTCCCATAAATAAAAGGGAGGTAGGCTTTGCATACCTGAAAGGTGCAAAGCCATCCTCCCCGTTGGAGCGTTTTATGAATTTTGCCCGGAATCCTTCACCAGCTTGTATTCCAGACTGTCAATAAGTGCGGTAACAGAAGCATTGATTATATCAGTAGAAGCTCCCACAGTTGTCCAGATATCCTTTCCGTCGGTGCTTTCGATAAGTACCCTTACGTTTGCCGCTGTTGCTGCGCTTCCGTCAACCACACGAACCTTATAGTCGATAAGGTGGATGTCAGCAATGGAGGGATAAAATACTGTCAGAGCCTGACGGATAGCCTTGTCTATTGCGTTTACCGGACCGTCACCCTCGGCGGCTGCCATCTCCGTTTTTCCTTTTACGGAGACCTTTACCATTGCAGAGGAAGGATTCTGGAAACCTCCGCTTTTTTCTCCGATGATCTTAAAATAGTTTATTCCAAAGTAATCCTCGGTCTTTCCGAGGTATTTTTTTACAAGAAGCTCAAAGGAAGCCTCCGCTGCTTCGTACTGATAGCCCCGGAATTCCATGTCTTTCAGCAGATCGATGATAGCCTTGGTTTCAAAGCTGTCTTTGGTGAGTTCCGGAGCAATTTCATTGATACGGCGGAGTATAGCGGAGCGTCCTGCAACCTCGGAAAGAAGGATATTTCGTTTGTTTCCTACCGATTCCGGAGGAAGATGCTCAAAGCTTATAGGATTTTTATTTACACCGTCGGCGTGCATTCCTCCCTTATGAGCAAATGCGCTTGTTCCTACATATGGCATAGTTCCGGTAAGCTTCATATTGCAGACCTCGGCGATATACCTTGCAAGCTGAGTGAGCTTTGCAGGACTGTCTTCCGGAATACAATCAATGCCAAGTTTAAGCTGTAAATTTGCAATTACCGTCGAAAGATTAGTGTTTCCGCAGCGTTCGCCTATACCTATCAGAGTTCCCTGAACTTGTGAAGCTCCTGCTTTTACGGCAGCGACTGAATTTGCAACGGCACATCCGGTATCGTTGTGACAGTGTATTCCTACAGGGATATTTACAGCAGAGACTGATTTTTCGGTTATCTCTGAGATTTCATCGGGGAAGCAGCCCCCGTTTGTATCGCAGAGTACTACAGCCTCCGCTCCTGCTTTTTCAGCGGTTTTAAGAGTTTCCAGGGCGTATTCCGGATTTCTTTTGTATCCGTCAAAAAAGTGCTCCGCGTCAAAGAAAACCTTTTTGCCTTTTGAGACGAGATACTTTATTGTATCAGAGATCATGTTAAGATTTTCTTCAAGGGTAGTCCCCAGGATTTCGGTGGCGTGCATATCCCAGCTCTTTCCGAAAACAGAGACATATTCAACATTAGTATTT
>JAFLUJ010000328.1 GCA_022511485.1 Oscillospiraceae bacterium
TTGTCTTATTGTACTTTTATACAAATTTATGTTATAATGAAAAAAATCGGGTGTCTCAGTTGTATTTATATCAGAGGGGTAAATATGTCCGTTTACAGATACAAAGAAAAGGGGAATGGCTTCTATGAAAAGATCAATCGCAAAAACCGCCGCTCTTATTATGGCAGTGATGATGACGGGGACTGGGATCCCCTGCACAGCCTCGGCTATGTCGGGAATGCTGGACTACTACTACGAAACTGACATGACAAAGGATGACGCCATTGCTGTTGTAAAAAGCAGGGTAAACATTCCAAGCGGACTGTCTAAGTTTTACATCCGCGGATGCAATATCAATGATACATATGGGTATAGGCTCGAATGGCATACTCCCTCAAAATCAAAGAAATACAAATCTATTGAGTTCACTGTTCTGGGAGACATCATTTTCAGCTATAAGGTCACGGAAGAAAGTGATAATGATACAACTCAGACCGGACTGCGGTTTGCGGAGCTTACAGAGGATGTGCTCCTCAAAAGAGCTAAGGCGTATATAAAGAAGTATAATCCGTCCATGGACGGTAATGTAAAGTTTGAACTCAGCCATTATGTGCCTGAGACCCGCTCGGCGGTAATAAATTTCAAGCGATACGAAAACGGCGTCTATGTAAGGAACAACAAGGGAAGCATCTATCTTGATATGGACACGGGAGAGCTGAAAAGCTTTTCTCTGTCCTGGATAGAAAACGCTGAATTTACAGATCCCGGAACAGCAAAAAGCTCGTCTGAGATGAGGAATATATACAAGAGGCTTTACTCGCTTACTCCATGTTATAAACTTGAGGAGTGGAAACCGTCAAGCACGGTAACTACATATGTTGTTTACTCTCCGGACATGACTTCTCCGATAGATGCGTATACCGGACAGCCCTCTGCTTTACCGGATGATATGGAGGAGGCAGAGGGAAGAAGCTTTTCCGATGTCATGGGCAGAAAGGACGACGGGGACGACTATTACGATTACCCTGATTATGCACCGGTTTTTACCACATGGACGAGTATGATCAAGGAGGATGAGGTCAGTATCACAAGGGAGCAGGTGACTGAGATACTTAAAAAGGATAAGTTTGTCGCTCTCACTGACGATTACGAGATAAGCAGCTATACGGTTCATTCTGATGATGCTCCTAAGCTGATAATTGACAAGAAAGCCGGTAAGGCTTATCCGGAGGAAGGGGACGAGACAAGCCGTTTCCGCATAAGCGTCGAATATCTTTTGAAAGAAAAGCTCCGGTCAACGTATAACGGGTATCAGAAAATAAACGCTGAGATCGATGCTGAAACAGGAAAGATACTTTCGATGAGCAAGGAAGATTTTAATGGGGAGCATCCAAAGCTTGATGTGAAAAAGGCTAATGCTGCTGCATATGAGGTACTTAAGGCGTACGGCGGAGATATTATGAATGAATACAGGGCTGATGAAAAAAATGATGCTCCTGTCAGGCTGTTACGGACAGAAAACAGAAAAAATTCAGATGGGGAGATAGTTGAAACAGAGGTATATGAGACCGTCAGATCATTTAAATACACACGCTATGTGAACGGAATAAGGGTCGATGGAGATGATATATATGTGGCTGTCGACTCCAATGGTGTTATAACATGGTATCATCCCACCTATACTGTGGCGGCGTTCCCGGATGATATATTTACACGGGCGGAGGCTTTTGACAGGTTTTTTGAACAGATGGATATGGATTATTATTATGACGGCTGGATAGCTGATGACGGCTCTGTAAATACATATCTGGTGTATAAAATGCCGGAATTCTTTCTTGACGCAAGGACAGGAGCTCTGTGCTTCTTTAACGGCAGACCTTTTTATAGAGAAGTTTCCGCAGAAAAAGGGGAATACATAGATATCAGCGGTATCCCGGAAGAGCAGGCGATAATCACCATGAAAAAGTACGGAGTCCTAATGAAAGATGCAGATTATGAGGGGTTTTATGAGGAGTTTAGTCCGTCAAGGGAGATAACCGAGTCAGATTTCAGGAGGCTGCTTAAACAGGTTATCGGAGAGCGATTGGCTGATTCGGAAATTGATTGGCGCTCTAAAAATGATGATCTTACAAGAGAAAGAGCGGCGGTCATATTTACAGAATATTACGATCAGGACGTAATTGCAAAGCTTAAGAAAAACCCCAAGCTCCCGTTCAGCGATGTAAAGGACACTGATAAAAACGCAGGAGCGATATATGCAGCCTATACTCTGGGCTTTATAGGCAAGGGAGACGGCAAGTTTAACGGAAGCAAAAAGCTCACCCGTGCCGAAGTTATGCAGATGATATATGACTATGTTGATCTCGTATCAGGATCGGCAGCATAAAAAATATCAGGAAAGGGAAAGGCTTCTATGAAAAGATCTATTGCAAAGACCGCCGCTCTTATCATGGCGGTGATGATGACGGGGACTGCAATTCCCGCTTCTGTTTCGGCAGAACCGGGTGGGACGGTCTCAACCGAGTCCAACGAAAGCGACAAGGCTCTGAGGGAGGCTCTCACCATCGTAAAAAAGAGAGTGACTATCCCGTCGGAGCTGTCCGAATTCTATTACAACAATGCAGAAGAATACGGCACAAAGGCGTTCAATTTCACATGGAATACTCCTGATGATGCCAAAACCTACAAGCAGCTTAATATTTCCATTGTGGGAAATATCATTGTCAGCTATGAGCTTTATGATTCCGGCGATGAATCAGAAAAGAACGGCTTCGGATTTGCAAAGCTTTCAGAGAAGAAGATCCTCCAAAAGGCAAAGGAGCATCTGAAACGTCTTGACCCGTCTATTGGCGATAATGCAAGGCTGGAGCTCGGTCATGTCAGTCTCTATACAAATACAGCAAGTGTGACTATCGAAAGATACGAGACCGGTGTACCGGTAAAGAACAATTACGGAGAGATGTATCTCAATAAAAATACAGGGGAGCTTCAATACTTTTCTCTTGCCTGGGCGGACAATGCAAAATTTCCAGACTCAAAGAATGCAAAAACAGTGGCTGAGATACAGCAGGATTTCAAAAAACTCTGCAAGCTGACGCCTTATTATGTTATAAATAAAAACTGGTATACCGGAGAGGTCACTGCAAATATTGTATATGATCCTGATTTTCCTTCCGAAATAGACGCATTTACAGGAAAGAAGTCCACCATATGGGAGGATATGAGAAATGCTGAGGGTAAAAGGCTTTCTTCTATACTCTACGGTATCACTGATGATTATGACGACGCTTCGTCATATGCAGGAGTAGCCGATGACGGCGACGATGACTCCATGTTCACGGAGGAAGAGCTTAAAAAGATACAGCAGGAAGAAAGTCTTCTTACAAAGGAGCAGGTGTTCGAGCTTCTTAAAAATGATAAGATAGTGGCTCTTACCGATGACTATGAAGTAAGCAAATATAGTGTGTCTTCAAGAAAAGAGTATCCGGTGGTGCTTGACAATGAAAGAGGTATTGCTTATTCCGATAAGAGCAAGGAAGAAGAGAACTTCTATGTCAGTGTGACTTACAAGGTCAAGGACGCAGTCAAGGATAAATTCAAAGGATATAAAACAGTATATGTTTACCTTAATGCCGGAACGGGAGAGATCATCTCGATGGAGAAGTGGGGTCTGGCTGGCGAGCTTCCCAGGCTTGACGTTAAAAAGTCCGCCGCCGCTGCCGATGAGGCTGCAAAAGCATTTGACGGCGACATCTTCCATGAGTACAAAGCAAACGAGGGCAACAGCGCTCCTGTCCAGGTGTGGACAAACACTATACTGGCTAAGGACGGACAGACGGTGGAGACGGAAAGATATGAGACCTACAGAACATTCGGATATTCACGCTATGTAAACGGCATCCAGGTGTATGGTGACGGTATATATGTGGAGGTTGACTCAAACGGTGTTGTCACGGAGTACAGCTCCACCTATACCGAAGCAGTATTCCCCTCTGCTGATATACTTACACCTGATCAGGCTCTTGACAAACTCTTTAAGCAGCAGAAGTTCCATTATTACTATGACGGCTGGGTAGGCAAGGACGGCTCAATACACACCTATCTGATCTACAGAATGGATGGCTTCTATCTCAACGCAAAAACGGGAGAGCTGTCCGGCTGGAGCGGCGTGCCTGTGAAAAAGGACGAGACATCAGACGGTGAGGTAAAATACACGGACATCAAGGGCATACCGCAGGAGCAGGCTATCCTTACGTTACAGAAGTATAATATCGTTCTGACCACGGACAGCAAGTTTGATCCCACAGGGGATATAACCGAGTACGAGTTCAGGAATCTTCTTATAAAGGCTCTGGAAGTGGATGCAAACGATAGTGATATTGACAAAAATGTCATGAAGGAGACGGCTCTTACAAGAGAAGGAGCAGCGGTCATCTACACAAGATGCTACGATACCGGCGGGATAACAAATATCAGGGGGATTTTCAAACCTCCCTACAGCGACGTAAAAAGCTCGGACAAAAATGCAGGAGCGATCACTGTGGCGTATTCAAGGGGCTTTTTCGGCAAGGGAAACGGCAAATTTAACGGAAGCAAAAAGATCACCCGTGCCGAAGCTATGCAGATGATATACGATCATATTCTTTTACTGTCAGGACAAAGCAAATAATACTAATCCCAAGTCAAAAAATATAAAAAAGGAAGGGTTTTATGAAAAAATCAATTTCAAAAACAGCTGCCCTTGTTATGGCGGCTATGATGGCGGGTGCGGCAATGCCTGCATCTATGTATGCAGTGCCGGGCTTAACGGTGTCGGCGGAGACAAGTCAGAATGACAAGTCCATGAAGGAGGCTCTTGCTACTGTCAAAAAGAGGGTGACTGTCCCTAAGGAGCTTTCCGAGTTTACCTATGACACCTACGAGCTTTACGGCACAAAGGCTTACAGATTCCACTGGAGCACTCCCAAAGAGGCTGAACAGTACAGAAGTCTTGATGTTTCCATTGTAGGAGACATTATAACCGGCTATGACAGCTACAACAGCACACGGTATTCCAACGATCCGCAGTTTGCAAAGCTGACAGAGGAGCAGCTTCTTGAAAAGGCTAAGGGATACCTTAAACAGCTTTCTCCCTCTGTTGTTGACAGAGTAAAGCTTGAGATCGGCTATTTAAGCCTCAATTCATATAACGCAAGGATAAATATCCAGCGCTATGAAAACGGCGTAAAGGTAAAGGACAGCGATGGAAGCATCACTCTCAACAAGGACACGGGAGAGCTGATGAACTTCTCTTTAGCCTGGGCGGATGGCGCTAAATTTGAATCTCCCGCAGGTGCAAAGTCCGAAGCGGAGATCAAAGAAGCTTACAAGAAGCTTTGCACCCTTACTCCCTACTACAGGATATCAAGGGACTGGGAGACCGGAAAGAAAACCACACGTATCGTTTATCAGCCGGACATGACTTCCGAGATAGACGCATTTACAGGCGAGGCATCCCATATCTGGAATGACATGGAAGCCGCTGAGGGAATGAGACTATCCTACCTTATGAATGCCACGGCGGATGCGTCGGCTGACGCCGGAATAGATTTTGATGAGGACGCTATTGATGAGGAAGGAGAGGTGACCTTTACCGAGGCGGAGCTGAAAAAGATCCAGCAGGACGAAAATCTCCTTACAAATGAGCAGATATTCGAGCTTCTTAAAAAGGATAAGTTTGTGGCTCTTACAGATGACTATATCATAAGCAGCTATGGCATTTCCTCGGAGAAAACTCCGGAGATGATACTTGATGTAAAAAATGGTATTTCCACTCCCAATAAGGAAAAGGAAACAGAAAAATTCTACATCGGTCTTAACTATAAAATAAAGGACGAGCTGAAAACGACATACAAGGGATATAAGACGATCAATGTACGTCTTGACGCGGAAACAGGGGAGCTTATCTCCATGAACAAATACAACAGTGATGCGGAGCTTCCCAAGCTTAATGTTCCAAAGGCAAAGGCTGCTGCTGAGGATGCGGCAAAGACCTACGGCAAGGCTATTTTTGGTGAATATGTGGCTGACCAGAACAATGACAAGCCCACCGGAGTGTGGAGCTACACTGTCGGAAAGGAAACTGTAACTGAATACGAGAACAGCAGGACATTCCGTTTCAATCGTTATGTGAACGGTATCCGGGTCCCGGACGATTATATAAATGTTGGCATGGATTCAAACGGAGTGGTAACTTCATATAATTATCATCATACAGACGATGCGGCATTTCCCTCAGCTGATGATATGCTTACTACCGATCAGGCTTTTGAGAAGCTTTATCAGCAGCAGAAGTTCAACTACTACTACGACGGCTGGGTAGAAAAGAACGGAACTATACACACCTATCTGATCTATATGATGGATAATTTCTACATCAACGCCAAGACCGGCAGACTTTCCTACTGGGATGGTTCTCCGAAGAGTGACAGAGTTTCCGCAAGCGAGGTAAAGTATACTGACATCAAGGGTATCCCGCAGGAGCAGGCGATCCTCACATTGCAGAAATACGGCGTTGTCCTGACAACGGACAGTAAGTTTGATCCCACAAAGGAAGCAACCGA
>JAFLUJ010000329.1 GCA_022511485.1 Oscillospiraceae bacterium
ACGGCTGGCTCCATTCGGGAGACCTTGCAAGAAGGCTTCCCGACGGAAACTTCAAGATCACAGGCAGAATAAAGGATATGATAATTCGTGGTGGTGAGAATATTTACCCCAAGGAGATTGAGGATTTCCTTTATACACATCCTGATGTGCGGGACGTACAGGTCATCGGCGTTCCCGATAAAAACTACGGAGAAGAGGTCATGGCGTGCGTCATAAAAAATGATGGTGCAGAATGTACTCCGGACAGTCTGAAGGAATATGTCCGCAAAAATATGGACAAGACCAAAACTCCGCGCTATGTTGTTTTTGTTGATGAATTTCCCATGAACGCAGCAGGAAAGATACTGAAATATAAAATGCGTGAGCAGGCAGTTGATCTGCTGAACCTCCAGGATGCAGACAATATCGTAACCGCGTAAAAATATTCAATAGTGGGAAAATGAAAATGATACACAAAAATTCTCTTGAAGAAGCTATCACTGCGTTTTTTGGTAACGATCTTCGGATCGTCGGCAGGCATCAGGTATACGGCGGTGACATAAACCGCTCTTTCCGGCTGACGCTTTCAGATGGAAGCTCAGTGTTTATGAAATCCAATACGCCGAAAAATCTGTCCTTTTTCGGGGCAGAGGCAAAAGGTCTGGAAGCACTCCGGCAAACGGGAACTATCGGTGTTCCGGATGTCATTGGCATGGGGACGGATAAGAATATGTCCTTTCTTCTGATGGAATATCTTGAAGCCGCTCCTAGGCTTGAAAGCTACTGGGAGGTATTCGGCAGAGAGCTGGCGTCACTTCATCGGGCAGACTGCTCACATCTTTCAGAAGGCGGTCGCTTCGGCTTTTCTGAGGACAACTACATCGGTGCGACCCCTCAGAAGAACACTCCCATGACAAGCTGGGTGGATTTTTTCCGGGAATGCCGTTTGCTGCCTCAGTTCAGAATGGCGGACCGGTATTTCGATTCCGGTGTCAGAAATCTTTGCACAAAGCTGTTGGAGCACTTAGACAGCTATCTTACAGAGCCGGAGTTTCAGTCCCTGATTCACGGCGACCTGTGGAGCGGCAACTCCGCTCCCGGACCTGACGGCAAAGCGTGGATCTTCGATCCGGCTTCCTATGTGGGTCATTATGAAGCGGAGCTGGCTATGACGGAGCTGTTCGGCAGGTGTCCGGATAGATTCTATAGTGCTTATAATGAAGTAACTCCCATCGACAGCGGCTATCGGGACAGGAGAGACTTGTATAACCTTTATCATCTGCTGAACCATCTGAATCTCTTTGGAAGCTCCTATCTCGGCTCTGTGAAGAATATATTGAGCAGGTATGCTTGAAAGGAAAAAAGCTATGACTAAGATAATGTTTGTCTGCCACGGAAATATATGTCGTTCTCCCATGGCGGAATTTATAATGAAAAAGCTTGTGCGGGAAGCAGGAATGGAAAAGGATTTCCTTATCCTGTCCAGTGCAACAAGCACTGAGGAAATAGGAAATCCTGTATACCCTCCTGCCCGTGAGGAGCTTAAGCGTCACGGACTTTCCTGTGACGGAAAATACGCCGTCCAGCTTAGAAAGAGTGATTATGAAAAGTACGATTTATTTTTAGTTATGGACAGCAACAACCTTAGAAATATTGCCCGTATTTTTCCTGACGACCCGGAGCACAAAATACATAAGCTTCTTGAATACGCAGGAAGAAACGACGACGTTGACGATCCATGGTACACCCGTCGTTTTGATGTGGCATATAAAAATATATACGAGGGCTGCGAGGGACTTTTTAAGTCACTCGTAAATTGAGAAAATATCATTTTACATATCAAACAACAACAGATCAATATTACTCATATTGTTCAGAAGCTTGTCTGTTAATTCATCAGAATTATCAAAGTTATTCTGGAAATGTGCTTCCTTGTTTTCGTAAAACAATTTAATAATTTCATATATATGCTTATTGTCGCGGGTGAAGATCAGATCAAAAAGATGTAATATTTCTGAACACAAATTAACACATTCATCATACAGTAAATTATCCTCTTCAAAAAAGTTTTCTAAAAAATCACTGCACTTATTATATTCCGGAGCAAAATTATAATTATCTGTATCTGTTTTGTTTTTTGATATATTGACTACAGCCTGTTCAAAGCATGAAAAAATATCTTCGCTGATATTATTCTGTTTCTGATAGTCAGAAAAATAATGAATATCGTTGATACATAGTGCCAAGCCAATGCTTAGTGCTGAATCAAAATTCATTTTTATTATCTGTTCATTGAGTTTTGACATTACATCGTTGTACTTGTTCATATTCTCTCCTCTATAATTACATCACTTGGTCATCCAAAGTGAGTCCATATGAAGAAAGAAACTCCTTCATAAATTCTTCTGCCTCCGGGATACCCATTTTATGAACGGCGGCAAGAGTGCTTTTTTCTGCGTTGGCAAAATCGCTGTTTCCCATCTGCCGCTCCTCGATGCATTTTATAAGCGCGGAAAGCTTATCCGCTGCCTTTACAAGCTGCCACAGCTCCGCTTCCTCATCGGTTTTTCCGAACAGGGGAGCGTAATGCTCCCGCAGGTCTTCCGGGAGATAGCTCAGCAGCTTTTTTTCTGCCAGCTTTTCCACCTTGGCGTACTCCTCCTTCATTTCGGAGTTGTAATATTTTATGGGAGTAGGCATATCTCCGGTTATTATCTCGGTGACGTCATGGTACATCGCAAGAAGCGCTGCTCTTTCGGGATCGACGTTTCCCCCGAACCGGACATTCCTGTACAGTGCAAGAACGTGGGCGATAAATGCAGTTTCCAGACTATGCTCGCTGATATTTTCGGTGATGGTGTTCCGCATAAGTCCCCAGCGGTTTATATATTTCATTCTTGATATGAATGCAAAGAAATTACTTTTCATAATGATTTTACCTTTCTTATTTTATTTAAGTGGAAAGCTCTCCATGCTGTACTAAAATTATCCCGGCAAGCTTAGATTCTACTTGAAATATTCAAAATAAAACATCAGATACGAAATGGCGACCCAAATATAGATCCATAGTTGAATATTGAAAATAACTTTTATTGCTTTTGCATATTTAAAATCACGATTTATCAGTGTTCCTATAAACGCCCCTACGGCAAAAAATCCGACCACTAAATATGCAAAGCTTTGTGTCATTAGCGATTCAATGACTATTCCAACAAAACCAAGCAAAATTGAAAGCACTATACCAGCAATATTTTTATCCTTTTTTATGCAGATAAAAGCAGATATATTTAATGCCAATAATATTAATGCAAATAATATAACAATAGCTGCTTCACAATATTCAAAGTCTATTATTTTTAAAAAAAGTCCATATAGTGGTATATGTATAAAGCCATATGTTAAAAGACACAGCATAAATCCTAACCATGCTATTATACCCGGAAAAAAACATAGAAAAATAACGATAAGTCCCACAACATTTATAATAATATAGGGATGATTATTAATAAATCTAAATACCTTATCCATTGGTATCAGCCCTCCGTTATTATTTATCTTGTTTTAGTTTGCGGTACAATAATTTGGCAATAATTCTCCGGACTCCGCCAAAAGGGGCAAGTGCCCCCTTTGGAATCCCATTGTTATATTTCCTTTGTGTATTTTTTTAGAAGTTCAAGCTCCTCACCCTCAAAGTGGGGAGATAATTTTTCATAGACCATTTTATGATAATCGTTCAGCCTGTCCTTGTCCTTCTGCTCCATCAGGGAAACGTCAATGCAGTCAAGGTCTATGGGAGCATAGGTGAGAGTTTCAAAAATCATAGTCTGACCGTACTCCGTTTTCTCAGACTTTTTACAAAGCAGCTCATTTTCGATACGGATTCCGTGACTTCCCTCAACGTAAACTCCCGGTTCGTCGGTGGTTATCATGCCTTCTTCAAGGACGGCGCTTTGTGGACGGTCAGAAGCTATCTTCCACCGGAAGCTGTTGGGAGATTCATGGACGCTTAAAAGATACCCTACTCCGTGACCTGTTCCGCAGCGGTAGTCAAGACCATGTTCCCACATAGGACCTCTTGCCAGAATGTCCAGATTTTCGCCCCGGCAGCCCTCCATGAATTTTGCCGCTGCCAGATTCAGCATAGACCGCAGGGAAAGTGTAAAATGAAAACGCATTTCGTCAGTAAGCTCTCCCAAAGCAAATGTGCGGGTGATGTCCGTAGTGCCCTCCAGATAATGTCCCCCGCTGTCAACAAGAAGCATACCCTTTGGTTCAAGGACGGCACAGTCCTCCTTTTTCGCCGAGTAGTGCATCATAGCCGCATTTGCGCCGTATGCGCTTATTGTTTCAAAGCTGGGAGCAATAAAATGCTCCCCTCCGATCTTTTTCCTCAGACCGTCCATATAGACAGCCGCGTCCCATTCGGTTATTTTTTCCTTGCCGATGCTGGTTTTTATCCACATCATAAATTTTGTGACAGCAATTCCGTCCAGCAGATGGGCATACCTGATATTTTCGATCTCTACAGGATTTTTTACCGCTTTCAGAAGCTGTGTGGGATTTTGTCCGGATACTATTTCGCAGTTTTTAAGAAGTCCTGCAAGACGGTAATTCACCCTCTTTTGGTCAATAAGAACCTTTACACCGGAAAGCTTTTCTGCATAGGAGTAAACTTCATCATAGGGGAGGATCTCTGCGCCGTTATTTTCAAGATAGCTCCGGACTTCATCACTGCAAACGGACGCGTCAAGGAAAAGCAGAGCCTTATCAGCGGTTATTGCTGCATAGGAAAGCACCATGGGACAGGATTCAATATCGTCAGCCCGGATATTAAAAAGCCACGAAATATCGTCCAGAGCGGTGATGATGTGTACCTCTGCTTTTTTTTCGGACATTTTTTTGCGGACTTCTGCAAGCTTATCCGCTGGGGATTTCCCGCTGTATTTTTCATCAAGGACGTAAATTTCCGTATGCTCAAGAGGGGGACGGTCTTTCCAGATACTGTCCGCAAGGTCTTTGTCGCAGATAACGCGACCTCCCTTTTCTGAGGCGATCTTCTCATAGTATTTTCCTGCCTCGGCAGTTATCACCCTGCCGTCAAAGCCGATGTTCCCGCCATCGGGGAGGATCTTTTTGACGTGCTCCCGGACAGTTGGGACGCCCGGTTCTCCGATCTTCATAAGGGTTATCCCGCTGTCTTTAAGCTGATTTTCCGCCTGGATAAAATATCTTCCGTCGGTAAAAAGGGCGGCTTCCGATTGGGTTACAACAAGAGTTCCCGCTGAACCGGTAAAGCCGCTTAAAAATTTCCTCACCGCAAAATAGGGACACACATACTCGCTGTCATGGAAATCCGAGGTGGGGACGATATAAACGCTTATTTCCGCCCGGGACATCTCATCCCTCAGAGCGGAAATATTTTCTTTTGGACTGGTCATATAAAATTACTCCTTAACGCTATTCTTCGTTCTGCTGGTCATCTTCACTGTCTCCGTTATTCACCGCTTTGATCTGATCTAAAATATCGTAAACAGCAGTTTCAAGTCTTGATGTAGGACGTTCGATACGCTCCAGTATTTCATCGTCAAGAATTATTACCCTGCCGCTTTGGACAGCGTCCAGTGACGATACTTCCTCAGGAAGTCTGCTTGCAGGCACTGACGAGGGAAGGATTATCCACTGGGGATCAAGCTCGGCGATCTGCTCGGCAGTGAGGGAAATCTCTTCGGAATCTCCTGCTGCGTTTTTCCCGAAGCTTGAAAAAAAGCTGCCTGCAAAGGTTGAATCGGAAGCCACTGCAAGATCGGGAGACATGATATAAATAAAGCTTTCCATAGAGCCTTCCGCACTGTGGAGCGCACTCAGAAGCGGCTTCATAGCTGTGTCCGCGGCTTCCTCGCTGTCAGGCTTTCCTCCGAATACAGCTGCTATGTCGGTATAGTATTTGTAAAGCTCCTCAATAGATTCGGGAGCGGAGATTATCCACACTCTCACTCCTGCATTTTCAAGAGCGGTGATGTCCTTTTTTGCAATGGGACTGTGGGAAACAAGAAGCTGGGGGGAAGTGTCGATTATGGCGTCCACATCCGGATTTGCTGCCGAACCAAGGCTGACCTTCTGGTCAACGTTTTTCGGATAGTTGCAGTAGCTGCTTCTGCCGATAAGCTTATCGGAATATCCAAGCTCGCATATTATCTCCGTGATGGCAGGGGACAGCGAGCCTACCGATCCCGGCTGTTCGTTAAAAATAAGAGATCCCACGGATACAGGATAGGGTTTTTCCGCAGGGACAGTGACCTCGGTAACGGGAGCAGGTGTCTCCTCGTCGATCTCGGTACAGCCGCAAAGCATAAGGGCGGTTGCAGCCATAATAGCTGCTGCGGCAGCCGCCGGAAATTTCATACTAAATTTATACAAAACAGAAACCCCTCTGACAATATTCTACATATAGTATATCATATTTTATAAAAAATTACAATATCTTTTGGTAATATTTAAGGGTAATTTTCTAAGTTAATATTTTTAAAGTAAAGAATTTTTTGTTTACTTGACAAAACATTTAAAATAAGATACAATATGTAAAACAACATAACAGTA
>JAFLUJ010000330.1 GCA_022511485.1 Oscillospiraceae bacterium
ATGGGAAATCATGACGCTTTCAATGAGCGGCAGTATTATGAAATCGGATTTGAGGGTGTCAGCCGTTATCCTGTAATTTACGATGGCTTCTGGATATTGTCCCATGAGCCGCTTTATGTGAATAAAAATATGCCCTATGCAAATGTGTTTGGTCATGTTCATGCAAATCCCATTTACAGGACTGTTTCGGAACAGAGCTTTTGCGTGAGTATTGAAAGGATAGGGTATACTCTGATAGAGTTTGAGGAGATCAGGAAGAAAATCAGGGAAGAAGGATAAATATAATATATGCGTGGCTTACATAACAGGCGGTGTTCCTATGGAAGATAAGTCAAAAATAACAGATGTAACAGCAGACAGCAATAATAATCCTCTTGACAGCTATCTGTGGGAGGGAGAGTATTTCCTTTGGCTTGGAGAGGGCAGGTCAAATTTTAAATGTCCCCTGCCATTTGCGGTATTCTTTCTGGTGTTCGCTCTGATATGGACTATACTTGCCTTGCAGAAAAAGTTTATATTCGCAGTGATCGGATGTATTGCTGTCGGGGACGGAATAGGGCTCATTATAAATTCTGTTAAGGGTCCTCCTGCTGAATATTACGGGGTCACAAATCTGAGGGTAATGGCTCTGAAAGGGAAGCGCTTTGAAGCTGAAAACCTCGGAGACATAAAAGATATAAAAATACATCCGGTAAGTGGAGGATATTCAAACATTGAATATCTGGTGCAGGTATCCGGAGATAGTGTGATACACTCTCCCGGCGCTCTGATGCGATTCCGTTCGGACGGGAATTTTAACCGTCTGGAAAGCTCGGAAGCGGAGCGGGTCAGAGACCTGATCATTTCGGAGAGGGAAAAGGTTACTCCCGTTGATAAATAATACAACTAATACAAAAGAAAGGTCTATGGAAAATGAATACAGAAAATCAGAATCTTATCTCAAACGATATACGGTCGAAGGTGCTTATTGACGCACTTCCATACATACAGCGCTATAACGGAAAGATCGTCGTTGTAAAGTACGGCGGAAACGCTATGACAAACGAGGAGCTTAAAAATGCCGTAATGAGCGACATCGTCCTCCTTTCTCTGGTAGGAGTAAAGGTAGTCCTTGTTCATGGCGGAGGTCCTGAGATCAACGAAATGCTGGCTAAAGTCGGAATTGAAAGCAAGTTTATAAACGGTCTCAGGTATACTGATGAAGCTACTGTTGACATAGTAAAGATGGTACTGGCGGGAAAGGTCAACAAGGAGCTGGTTTCCCATCTTACACAGCACAAGGGCAAGGCTCTGGGAATGTGCGGTATTGACGGTCAGATGATAACCGCTCACAAAATGGAGGGCGAAGTGGATCTGGGCTTTGTGGGAGAGATAGTGGATGTAAATACCACTCCCATTCTGGATGCTCTGGAGCATGGATATGTCCCCGTTATTGCCACAGTCGCCTGTGACGAACAGGGTCAGACCTACAATATAAATGCGGACACAGCAGCAGCAAGGATCGCTGCGGAGCTGGGTGCGGAAAATCTTATCCTTATGACAGACATCACCGGACTTTTAAGAGACAAGGATGATGCGGGAACGCTCATCACTTCCGTTCAGGTAAGCGAAGTTCCCTTTATGAAGCGTCAGGGAATAATCTCCGGAGGCATGATACCCAAGATCGACTGCTGTGTGGAGGCGGTCAGACGGGGCGTGAAGAAAACCTGTATCATCGACGGAAGAGTTCCCCACTCTATTCTTATAGAGCTGCTTTCAAATGAGGGTATCGGAACTCAGTTTGTATAAAGAAATATATATAGTATCTTGAAAATAAAATAGACTTTACACCTTGACAAGCATTTAAAAATCCCATATAATATATGTAACAACTATATTATTAAAAAGGGAGGTGTTTAAATGTCAAATCAGGAATTATGTACACAATACGAATTTATTGTCACGATGATTGAAAGTGGTAATGCTGATAAAGTTGTAGAAATTCTTAAAAATGCAATAAAGCGTATTGATAAAGGCGAAACAGTAAGTAGTCGTAATGACGAAAAAAGTTAGTGCATATATAATTGACATTAATACACAACGTTCAAGCGGTGTAAGGTCTGTTTTTAGGGCTTTACACCCTTTTATTTTCAGAAACTTTCTTTAAACCGGGGAGGGGTCGGTTATGTATATTTTTACATTTCCATTATGGATATTAATGATAGTAATAATAGTGTTTGATGTTATGGATAAGCTGACCCTGGCAGGTGCAGTGGGAAAGCTTATCGGGATGACAGCTCTGCCTCATGCTGTTGCTCTGGCATGGCTGGGACTGAGAGCCGCGAACATATCCTTTGAGGGCATGGGCGGTCTTGATATAGTAAAATTTATCCTTTTTGCCGCTCCCATCTGCATACTGGCTCTGTACTGGCTGGCAAGGATCGCAGTGAAGCCTTATAAAACAAAGTTTGACAAGTCCGAGGTAAATGTCAGGATAAGAGCAATGTATGGGGGAAAATACTTGTTGAAATACACTGCAATATCCCTTGTTTTTCAGATGATATATTACATAATCGCCATCAAAAACGGTTTCTGGGATATGCCCAAAGGTGTATGGATAGCCGATGCTGTTGTGACAGGGATCATAGTTTTCGGATACGGCTTTAACGGCATTATAAGAATTATGGTGCTTTGCAGACGGTTGGGGATAATAAAAAGAGCGGCTGCATTTTTCCTGCTGCCTGTCCCTGTTGTGGGAATATTCGCTCTTATCGGATTATATAATTCTGCAAAGGCAGAGTACGACTACGAAACTACCCGCGTCGCCTGTGACAACCAGAGAGTAGAATCTCAGGTGTGCGCAACAAAGTATCCCATACTGCTTGTTCATGGAATGGGCTTCCGGGACTGGAAATATTTCAACTACTGGGGACGTATCCCGAGAGAGCTTATCAAAAACGGCGCAAAGATCTATTACGGACATCAGGAAGCCTGCGCAACAGTCGCTACAAACTCGGAGCTGATAAAAAATAAAATTCTGGAGATCATCGAGGAGACCGGCTGCGAAAAGGTAAATATCATAGCTCACTCAAAGGGCGGACTTGATTCAAGATACGCCATAACAAAGCTTGGCATGGAGGACTATGTGGCTTCCCTGACAACAGTGGGAACTCCCCACAGAGGGTCACAGGTCACTGACCTTGCAAATAAGCTTCCGGACAGCTTCTACAGAAGCGTCTCCGATTTTATGGATAAGAGGTTCAGAAGCTTCGGAGACAAAAATCCGGATTTCTATACCCTGTGCCATCAGTTCAACAGCTCCTATGCGGAGGAATTTAACAGAGATGTCCCTGATTCGGATAAGGTCTATTATCAGAGCTACGCTTCGGTGATGAGGTATCCGTTCAGCTTTAATTTTCTCGGATTTTCCTATCTGCTGTTACGTCCATACGGAAGGAACGATGGTCTTGTAACAGTTGAATCTGCAAAGTGGGGAAATTTCAGAGGGGTGTATGAAACCAAGCGCATAAGAGGGATCTCCCATGGCGACACTATTGATCTGAAGCGTGAGGATTACAGCGGCTTTGATCCAAGAGAGGAATACATTAAAATGGTGTCCGAGCTTAAAGAAATGGGATACTAATATATGGAGGTACATTTATGGAAACAATAGAAAAATTTAACCGGCACGTTATGACCACCTACGGTCGGTATCCCCTTGTCCTTGAAAAAGGCGAGGGCAGAAGCGCGGTGGACGAAAACGGCAGGGAATATATAGACTTCGGAAGCGGCATCGGAACAAACTCCCTTGGCTACTGCGATAAGGACTGGGCGGACGCTGTCTGCGCTCAGGCAAGGGCTGTCCAGCATACGTCCAACTACTACTATACAAAGGTCCAGGCGGATTTCGCAGCAAAGCTTTCCCAGGTCACCGGCTATGACAAGATGTTTTTCGGAAACAGCGGTGCGGAGGCTAACGAGTGCGCAATAAAGCTTGCCCGGAAATACTCCTTTGACAAGTACGGCAAGGACGCTAAGCGTTACAATATCATCACTCTGGTGAACAGCTTCCACGGCAGGACGATAGCAACTCTTTCAGCTACGGGACAGGATACATTCCATAATTATTTTTTTCCGTTCTTAGAGGGTTTTATCAATGCAGAGGCTAATAATATTAATGACCTCCGTGCAAAACTTGACGACACCGTCTGCGCGGTGATGATCGAGTTCGTTCAGGGAGAGGGCGGAGTAAATCCTCTTGATAAGGATTTTGTTCAGGAGCTCTTTAAGCTCTGCGCCGAAAGGGATGTACTTGTCATTGCAGACGAGGTCCAGACAGGTGCAGGAAGGACGGGAACTTTCCTCACTTCCGAACAGTACGGAGTAAAACCGAATATCACCACTCTTGCAAAGGGAGTTGCGGGAGGAGTTCCGGTGGGGATATGTCTTGCAGATGAAAAATGCAGCGATGTCCTTACAAAGGGAACTCATGGCTCGACCTTCGGGGGAAATCCTCTTGCCTGTGCCGGAGGTCTGGCGGTGGTAAACAAGGTCTCACAGAAGGATTTCCTTGGGGAGATAAACGCAAAGGGAGAGTATTTCAGAAAGAAATTAGGGGAAATGAACGAGGTGGAAGGTGTTGACGGTCTGGGACTTATGCTTGGTATAAGGCTGAAAAGCAGGGACGCTTCCGAGGTATGCGGAAAGTGCTTTGAAAACGGTCTCCTTGTGCTGACAGCAAAAAACAAGCTGAGACTTCTTCCGCCGCTGAATATCACATATGATGAAATTGACAGGGGACTTGAAATTTTAAGGAGAGTGATGGAATGATCTACTACGAAAAATATGGTGAGGATTCTCCAAGAGTCCTTATGTTTCTTCACGATACGAACTTTGTACACTGCTTTACCAAGCAGAGCGCTTATTTCGCAAGAAAGTGCGAGGTCGTAGTACCTCATCTGCCCGGCTTCGGAAGAAACTATGATACTACCTTTTCCGTCGACATTGCTGTGGAGCAGGTGGCGGAGCTGTCAAAAAATCTGGGTAAACCTATCACGCTGGTGGGATTTGCTCTCGGGGCTCAGCTTTGTATCCCGCTGCTGTGCAGACATGGAGACCTCTTTACCGGCGCTATCCTGATAAGTCCCTGGACAACTAAGGATATTGCAGATATAGAAAGGGAGATGAAGCAGCAGGTGGACAACGAAAAATCCATGCGCAGCGGCGCTGTCAGTATGTCGGTGGGCTTAAGCAAGATGGAGAAGCAGGAGCACAAGGAGTTCTGTCAGAACGTGACGATGAAATCCATTCTTGCTTCTATAGACAATGGTTTTCAGGTATCCGATTATCCGGAATTTTCAGAGATCGATAAGCCGCTGTCGGCGATCTGCGGTATCAAGGAGAACATAGAAATAAGAAAATCCGTCAGAGAGCTTGCTCACCTGAACCATAACTGCGTTTATGATATGTGGGACGGCGCAGGACATAATATCCCATATAAATTTGCACCAAGGCTTAATAAGACTATTGAAGAATTTATCGCAAAAATATAGTACTGAAAGGAAATGATATAAATGAAACATCTTTTAAAAATGCTTGACCTGTCAAAAGAGGAGATCATTGATATTCTCAATCTTGCCGATCAGCTTAAATACGAGCTTAAACACAATATCCCACATCCCCATCTGAAAGGAAAAACTCTGGGAATGATCTTCCAGAAGGCTTCCACCCGTACCCGGGTCTCCTTTGAGACCGGTATGTATCAGCTGGGAGGGTATCCGCTGTTCCTGTCTGCAAACGATCTCCAGATAGGCAGGGGCGAGCCTGTTCAGGATACTGCCCGGGTTCTTTCCCGGTATCTGGACGGGATCATGATCCGTACCTTCGAGCAGAAGGAAGTGGAGGATCTTGCCGAGTTCGGAGGCATTCCCGTAATAAACGGTCTTACGGATTTCTGTCACCCATGTCAGGTGCTTGCCGATCTTATGACTATCCGGGAGTTCAAGAATCAGTTTGACGGTCTGAAAATGTGCTTCATCGGAGACGGAAACAATATGGCGAACTCCCTTATCGTAGGCGGTCTTAAAGTGGGAATGTCTGTGTCTGTGGCTTGTCCCGATGGATACCATCCCGACAAGCAGGTTCTTGACTTCGCAAAGCAGTATGACTGCTTCGAGCTTACCGACTCTCCTGCAAAGGCAGCGGAGAACGCTGATATTGTTATCACTGACGTATGGGCTTCCATGGGTCAGGAGGAGGAAGCGGAGAAACGCCGCATTGCATTCAAGGGCTATCAGGTAAATGATGAGATAATGGCTGTGGCAAAATCTGACGCTATGGTTCAGCACTGTCTTCCCGCACACCGTGAGGAGGAGATCACCGAAAAGGTATTCGAGGCTCACGCAAATGAAATTTTCGAGGAGGCAGAAAACCGTCTCCACGCTCAGAAGGCGGTCATGGTCAAGCTGATGGCGTAGAATGTAATGATTTTCCATAGGGCTCAGCCGATTTGCGCAAAGCGCAAATCGCATAGCTGGTCGAGCTGAGCCCAGCTCGCGGGGTCGAGGGGCAGAGCCCTCGCC
>JAFLUJ010000331.1 GCA_022511485.1 Oscillospiraceae bacterium
GGTAAGCATACTGGAAGCTGTTCTTGCAAGGGGAGACCGGAGGCTCTGCGATGCTGTTTACGAGGCATGGAAAGCAGGCTGCAAATTCGACAGCTGGGACGAGTGTTATCAGTATGATGTATGGGCGGAGGTCTTTGAACGTCTGGGAACTGATCTGAGCTTTTATGCTCACAGAACGCGTTCCTATGAGGAGATTGCTCCGTGGCAGCATCTTGATTATTTTGTTTCCAGAGATTTTCTGGTGCGGGAAAATAAAAAGGCTCACGAGGCGGATACAACGCCGGACTGCCGTTCCCAATGCTCCGGCTGTGGGCTGTCAAAGGCGATGGGAGGTCCATGCTTTGGAAAAAATTAATTTACGTGCAGTCTTTGAAAAAAGCGGACGAGCTGTTTTCATTTCCCATCTTGATCTGTTCAGGACAATGCAGAGGGCAATAAAACGTTCTAAAATACCGGTATGGTATTCTCAGGGGTTTAATCCCCATATCTATCTGAATTTTCCTCTTGCGCTGTCACTTGGAGTTACAAGCAGAACAGAATTTATGGACTTTGCTGTGACGGAAAATGTAGAGTATGAACACATACGGGATATGCTAAATGTCCAAATGCCTGAGGGGCTTAGCATAATAAGTGTTGCTGAGCCGGTGCATCCTAACAAGGACATAGGCTTTGCGGAGTACATTATCAGGCTGAAAAGCGAGGCGGGATCAGACAGGATGCTGGAAGAGCTTGAAAAAATGATGGCTATGGACGTTATTGAGATCGACAAGCGCTCCAAAAGCAAGGGGACGGTAAAAATTGACGTGAAGCCTCATTTCAATGTTCTGAAATCTGAGACTGACGGGGACGCTCTTACTGTTTCCATACGGCTTCCGGCGGGGCTTGTACTGAATATCAACTCAAATGTGTTCGTGGATACCTTTTCTGCGGTAAGCGGAATACATTTCAGCAATGTTTATGCAGAACGTACAAAAATTTTGCTTCCTGATGGTGAAAAATTTGTATAAATGACATTTCACAAATTTTTGTTAGAAAATACTTGCAATTTGCACTAAAATATGATAAGATTAAATAGCATTTGAAAATCCGCCCGTATGTCCGGACGAGATTAATGCCTGCCACGGGGTGCGAGATGATACCGCTTCCGCTTTGGAAAAGGTGTCCTGTCGTTATGTTCCTGATGGCTGACATTAAAAGGACAGTCCGCTGCCTTATGCCGCTTTTGTAGTGCGCGGCTGCTTGCGAAAGGTAAGAATGTCTTTGAATTTAGGAGGAATTTATTTATGGACGCACTCAAGCTCATCAGCGACAGCAGTCTTAAAAAGGACGTTCCTGTCGTAAACGTTGGTGATACCGTTAAGGTTCACGTAAAGATTAAGGAAGGCGAAAAGTACAGGATCCAGGTTTTTGAGGGTACTGTTATTGCCAAGAAGCACGGAGGAATCAATGAGACCTTTACTGTAAGGCGCGTAGCTCACGGCTGCGGTATTGAGAGGGTTTTCCCTATCCATTCTCCGGTTGTTGACAAGGTTGAGATAGTAAGAAGCGGTAAGGTTCGCCGCAGCAAGCTTTATTATCTCCGCAGCAGAGTTGGTAAGGCTGCTAAGGTTAAAGAGCAGATCCGCTAAACGCGGCTGCAAAAATAGGACGTCGTGCGGCTTTAAAAAAGGTACGCCGCGTCCCTTTTTTGCTATACTATTCCTATTTTTAAATTTGGAATTAGTATTATATGACAGTGATCTATTAATGTGGGAAAGGGTGTATTTTATGGCACGCTATGAGTTAAACTACGAAGCATTGGACAATTATGGCAAGAAGAAGGAAGTCAGTGCAGCAGAGGAATATCTGGACTGGGTCGAAACAGTTATTTTTGCCTTTTTTGCTGTCATACTTATCTTTACATTTATTTTACGTATAGCAAATGTTGACGGGGAATCAATGCTTCCTACACTGACAGACGGCGACAGACTTGTGGTTTCCCATCTTTTCTATACTCCCGAAGCAGGGGACATCGTCATTGTAAACAGCACTAAGGGCACTGTTTACGGCGAGGATAACCGTCTTGAGACTATTCCCGGACTTAACAAGATAATCGTTAAGCGCATTATTGCTGTGGGCGGTCAGGAAGTAAACATTAACTTTAGCACCGGTGAAGTATTTGTTGACGGTAAGGTTCTTGATGAACCATATATAAACGATCTCACAAAGGACGATGAGGGAGGTCATAAGTATCCGGTAGTCGTTCCTGACGGATATGTTTTCGTTATGGGTGATAACCGCATGAACTCAACTGACAGCAGAAGAGATCTGGTGGGCTTTGTCAACGAAGATGACATTATCGGTAAGGTGGTTCTGAGAATATTCCCGGTTGACCAGATAGGAACTCCACAGTAAGGTCGGCTGAAATGACAGAGATACCTTCTATTCAATGGTTTCCAGGGCATATGGCGAAAACAAAGCGTATGATAAAGGCATCCCTGCCTTTGGTTGACGCTGTTGTTGAGATCGTTGATGCCCGTATACCGGAATCAAGCCGTAATCCCGATCTCCAGTCCCTTATTGAGGGTAAGCCGAGGATCGTTATTCTGAATAAATGTGATATGGCAGACGAACAGGCAACGTCAAGGTGGCTTTCTCTCTATAAAGAACAGGGAGTTGCTGCTGTTGCCGCAGATTGCCGGAGCGGTAGGGGACTTAACAAGTTTGCTCCTGTTGTCAGGCAGGTACTGTCGGAGCTTATCCAGAAGTACGAGGCAAAGGGCATGAAGGGAAGAGCTCTCCATCTTATGGTGGTGGGTATCCCTAATGTTGGAAAGTCATCCTTTATTAATCGTCTTGCGGGGCAGAAAAAAGCCAAGGTGGAGGATCGTCCAGGTGTCACGCGTACAAAGCAGTGGGTCAAGCTGGCTGATGATATAGAGCTTCTTGATATGCCGGGAGTCCTGTGGCCTAAGTTTGAGGACATGGCTGTGGGAGAAAGACTTGCTTTCACCGGAGCTGTCAAGGACGATGTTGTTGATGTGGAGGCTCTTGCCTGCCGTCTGCTTGACACTCTAAGAACACTATATCAGGATGAGCTTACTGCAAGGTATAAGATCGAAATTGCAGATGGCGATGACGGTTACGAGCTGCTGCAAAAGATCGGCAAGGCGAGAGGAATGCTTATTTCCGGCGGAGAGATCAACACCGAACGAGCTGCCATAACAGTTCTTGACGAATACAGAAGCGGAAAGCTCGGACGTATTACTCTGGAGCTTCCGCAAAAGGAATAAACAGATATGACTGCTATAGAATGTAAAGATCTTTTTGAATATGACAGCGCAGTGAGAAAGGATCATCCCGTAATATGCGGTATCGACGAAGCGGGGAGAGGTCCTTTGGCGGGAGACGTCTACGCTGCCGCTGTTATTTTCGATGAAGGCGTTTTTATCGAGGGTCTGAATGACAGTAAAAAGCTTTCGGAAAAAAAGCGTGAGAAGCTTTTTGATGAAATAATAGCTAAGGCAAGGGCGTACTGTATTGCCACCGCCTCGGTTGAAGAGATCGACAAGGTGAATATTCTACAGGCGACCTTTCTTGCTATGAAAAGGGCTTATGACGGCTTGGGAGAAAGTGTTGATATGGCGCTTGTGGATGGGAACAGGCTTCCTGCACTGGACTGCAAAGCAGAAACGGTTGTAAAGGGAGATGGATTGTCAGCAAGCATAGCGGCGGCATCCATACTTGCAAAGGTGAGCCGTGACAGATATATGAAGAAGCTTGCGGAGGAGTATCCACAGTACTGCTTTGAAAAGCATAAGGGATATGGAACAAAGCTTCATACAGAGCTTATTTTAGAGCATGGAGCAAGTCCGGTCCACAGAAAGACTTTCTTAAAGAAGCTGCTTAAAGATGGATAAAAAAGCGCTGGGGAACTTCGGCGAAAATGTTGTGGCATATTACCTTGAAAAAAAGGGCTACAGGATTCTGAAAAGAAATTTTACCGTCAAAGGCGGAGAAATCGACATTATTGCAGAAAAGGACGGAATAATCGCCTTTGTTGAGGTAAAGACCAGAGCTCCTGATCCGCTGGTCAACGGCTTTGAGGCAGTCACAGCTTCAAAGAAGCGGCGTATTATTAGAACTTCAGAGAAGTATTCATACCGATTCCCCCATGATTTGCAGCCAAGATTTGATATTGTATGGGTGACTGTTTCAGGAAGAAAGGTCACTGGCTTCCGGTATATTGAAAACGCTTTTGATTTAAGTAAATAATTTATTTTTTTTGTAAAGGATTGTTAGTCTATGTATTACAAAAGTACCAGAAACAGCAGCGTTAACATAAGCTCTGCTGAAGCTATCGTTCAGGGTATTTCCGCGGACGGCGGTCTTTTTGTTCCCTCTGAGATACCGCCGATCACCATGGACGAGATCGTAAAGCTTGGTGACATGAGCTATTCCGAGAGGGCAGCTTATATTTTTGCCAAGTATCTCACTGATTTTACTGAGGCGGAAATAAAATACTGCACCGATAACGCGTACAATGACAAGAAGTTTGCAACAGACAATATTGCAGAGATGTCTCATCTTTTTGACGGTACTTATATTCTTGAGCTCTGGCACGGTCCTACCTGTGCTTTTAAGGATATGGCTCTCCAGATACTGCCCTATCTTCTTACTACCTCTGCCAAGAAAATAAATATCGACAAAAAAATAGTTATCCTTGTTGCAACATCGGGAGATACCGGAAAGGCTGCTCTTGAAGGCTTTGCCGATGTTCCCGGCACACAGATAATGGTGTTCTATCCGGAGGACGGCGTAAGTCCCATGCAGAAGCGTCAGATGACTACTCAGGACGGCGCAAATGTTGCGGTATGCGGTATCGAAGGCAACTTCGACGACTGTCAGAACGGCGTTAAGGCGATCTTTACCGATGAAGCTGTAAAATCAAAGCTGGAAGAAAACAAGCTTATGTTCTCAAGCGCTAATTCCATTAACTGGGGACGTCTTGCTCCGCAGATCATTTACTATATCTCCGCTTATGCTACTCTTGTAAAGGACGAGGAGATAAAGGCGGGAGACAAGATAAACATTGTAGTTCCTACAGGAAACTTCGGAAACATTCTGGCGGCTTATTATGCAAAGCATATGGGAGTTCCGGTAAACAAGCTTATCTGTGCTTCCAATACAAATAAAGTCCTTACTGATTTTATCACGACAGGAGTTTATGACAGAAACCGGGATTTCTTTACTACTATCTCTCCGTCTATGGATATTCTCATTTCCAGCAATCTGGAGCGTCTGCTGTATCTGATGTGCGGCGAAAATGACGCACAGATCCGTGAGTGGTTCGGAGCACTGTCCAAAACCGGAAAATACGAGGTCACAGATGACATCAAGGCAAAGCTTGCTGAGGAATTTGCAGCGGGATACTGTGATGATACTGAGACCAAGGCTACCATAAAGAGGATATTCGACAAGTACTCCTATACTCTTGACACTCATTCTGCTGTTGCGGTCAAGGTTTATGAGGATTATCGTCAGAAAACAGGGGATACCACAAAGACCGTTATCGCTTCCACAGCAAGTCCCTATAAGTTCAGTGCAAGTGTACTTGAAGCGATCGAGGGCAAGACCTCCGATCTGGACGAGTTTGATATGGTTGACAGACTTGCAGAGCTTTCCGGATATGAGATACCTGCTTCACTGGCTGAACTGAAAACCAAGGAAAAACGTTTCGGCGATGTTATAAGCAGAGAGAAGCAGAGAGAATATGTTCTCGGACAGCTTTCGCTGTAAACGGTGACGCTATGGCGTTATTTGCAATAGCTGACCTGCATTTGTCGCTTTCGGTAGACAAGCCGATGAATATTTTTTCCGGATGGGATAACCATGTGGAAAAGCTTACTAAAAACTGGGAAAAAACAGTTTCGGAAGAGGACGTTGTGGTGATACCGGGGGATATTTCATGGGGAATAGATCTGAAAGAAGCGCGTGCTGATTTTGAGTACATCAATAATCTCAGCGGCAGGAAGATCATATCAAAGGGAAATCATGATTACTGGTGGCAGACAATGGCGAAGCTGAATAATTTTCTCGGTGAAAACGGCTTTGATTCCATAAGCTTTCTGCACAATAACCACTTTGCATATGAAAATTACGGAATATGCGGTACAAGAGGATGGATAAATGATACAGAAGCTCCTGCCGACGCCAAGGTTCTGGCGAGGGAGGCTCAGCGTCTGGAAATGTCCATCTCTTCCGCTGTGAAGGCGGGTCTTGAACCGATCGTGTTCCTGCATTATCCTCCCGTTTATGGAAACGACTGTAATTATGATATTCTTGAAGTCATGTATAAATACAATATCAAGGAGTGTTATTACGGTCATCTCCATGGAAAAGCGCATAAAAATGCGGTCTGCGGTGAACGTGA
>JAFLUJ010000332.1 GCA_022511485.1 Oscillospiraceae bacterium
AAGCCTCAAACAGGAAATTGCATCCGTGTTCCGCAGCAATTTTCAGAAGCTCCGCACCCTTTTTGGCAACAAGCTCCTTATTGGATGTAACAACGCTTTTTCCTTTCTCCAAACATTTTTTGGTATAATCATATGCGTCACCGACACCGCCCATTACCTCAGCAACGATCTTTACATCGTCGTCATTCAAAATATCATTAATATCCTTAGTAAATTTTTTGGCATAGGGACTGTCGGGGAAATCTCTTATATCCAGAATATAGCCTATATCCAGATCCTTGCCCGATTTTTTTATGATCTTATCCTTATTTTTATAGAACAGCTCCACCGTACCTGAGCCTACAACGCCATAGCCCAAAACAGCAATTTTTGACATTTTTATAACTCCTTTGCATAGCATAACTCATCATTAATCGTACCACATTTTGCCCCTGTTTGTCAAGAGAGAGAGTATAAATTTTCATAGTGGTTTTTAATATTTATAAATCATGATTTACATTAATACGCAAAAAAGCCTCCCGCTTTGCGGGAGGCTTTTAATCCATAAATTAGCCCTTTACAGCACCGAGAGCAATACCCTCAACAATATTCTTGGAAATAAAGAAGTATACGATAACAACAGGTATGATCGAAATCAGAATTACCATATAGATCTGACCAAGGTCACTGTTACCGGACAGCTGCATTGATTTCAGCTTTGAGATCATGATAGGAAGTGTCTGCTTATCCGCAGATGTAAGGATAAGTGCAGGAGTAAAGAAGTTGTTCCATGATGCTACAAATGAGAAAATCAACTGAACAGCCATTGCAGGCTTCATCATAGGAAGCGCGATAGTATTAAAGGTCGCAAATTCATTTGAACCGTCCACACGAGCCGCCTCAACGACGTCAATGGGGAAGGAGCTTTCAAGATATTGCTTCATGTAGAAGAATACCGCCGGTGAAGCTACTGCCGGGATTATCAGAGGCAGGAAATTGTTTGTAAGCTTCCATCCATATACCAGCTTGATAAAACCAACCGCAGAAACCTGAGTAGGAATCATCATAATGAGCAGAATGAAATTAAAAACAATTTTCTTAAGTCTGAAATCATAAACATGAACACCGTAAGCTGTCATTGCAGAGAAATATGTAGTTATAATACATACACACGCTGCAATAATAAAGCTGTTAAACAGTCCATGAGGCAGATCAATTGATGTTGCATTAAGCGCAGCACTTAAATTCTTGCCAAATGAACCTCCCGGAAGCAGACTGAATCCCGATTGAAGCTGAGAACCGCTTCTTGTGGAGTTGATTATCAGAAGTACTATAGGGAACAGAGATATAAATGTTACAAAAACCAGAAACGCATAGGAAAGAATTTTCGCAACAAGCTGCTGAGTCTGATATGCTTGCGCTTCTTTATCATTGCCATTATAATAAGCCATGTGTATTCCTCCTCTTTGCTTTCTTCGCTGTCGGATCTTCCTTGACCATAGTTCTATACACAGCAAAGCTAAGTACAGCGGTAATAATGAATATCATAACCGATATAGCACCGCCCTTGCCGTAATCCTTAGCATTACCCGTAACAACATTGTTCAGCCACATAATAAGTGTTCTGGTAGAACCGTTCGGAGCACCTGTTGCGCCGCCGATGATCTGCGGCACGTCGAACATCTGAAGTCCGCCGATAAGGGAGGTAATTGCAACATAAACAAATATAGGTGCAAGCAGCGGAAGAGTGATCCTGAAAAATACCTGTGTACCGGTAGCACCGTCAATAGACGCTGCCTCAAACAGGCTTCCGTCGATACCCATAATACCTGCCATCAGCATGATGGTCGTATTACCAAACCACATAAGGAAGTTGATAAAAGCTACAACATTTCTTGAAGCAGCTACATCATTAAAGACAACAAAGTCCTGAGAGATCATCGTCTTAGCCATCATTCCCACCGGTCCAACTTCACTGAACATTACATAGAACAGCATGGAGTAAGCGGCTGCCATGATGAGGTTAGGCATATAAATTACCGTTTTGAAAAATCTTTGTCCCTTAATTTTAAGTCTTACCGAAGTAAAGATAACTGCCAACAGAAGTGAAAAAACAAACTGAGGTACAGCACCAAGAATCCACATTATCATTGTATTCTTGGTATATTCCAGTATCTCAAATCTTCCTTCATTCGGCGTAAATAAATTTGCATAGTTTTTTAAACCAACAAAATTAGGTCCGATCGTAGTAAGACCCTGGTTATAGTTTTCAAAAAAACTATAATAAAAAGTCGTGATCATCGGATAAAATGAAAAAATAGCATACACAATGAAAAACGGAAGAATAAAAATATATCCCCACTTAGCGTAGCTTACAGACTTTACACGCTTACCCATGAAGCAACCTCCTTATCAAATTTGGAAACAACCGTCATTATCACCTTACACAAAGAGGTGAAGCGAGAGTACGCCTCACCTCTTTTGATCAGGTTATAAAATATTCGGTTAATTCACGATATTAGTCGTGAGTGATCTGAGGAGCAACCTCACTAAGTGTGATGTAGAAATTGCTCAGAGCAGTATCCTTGTCGCAAATACCCTTGAGGTATTCAAGGTATGCGTTAGGAAGAGACTCATTGAATGTCTGGTCATACTGAGTATGGAGAGAAGGATCCCATGTGATCTTCTCAGCACACTGTGCCATCATAGCGATGTGGTTCTGACCGCCGAGGAAGTCAAGACCATAGCTTGCATCGTTAGCATACTTATTTACAACATTCTTGTTGTTGGGGAATTCAAGAGCGTCAGAAAGGATCTTATCCATAATGTCTTCATTAACAGTGAAAGCGTTCATAAGGTCAGCAATAACTGCCTCGTTGTCGCTTCCTGTAGCAGCCAGAAGCCATGTGCCGCCCCAGAAGTGCTCGGAAGGACCTACGCAGATAGCCCAGTCACCGTTTGTCTGCTCCTGAGCAGTACCCATACAGAAGTTGAAGTACCAAGCAGGACCAACACAAGCAAACATTTTGCCGTCTGTACCCATCTGAGCCTGCTTCTCATCATCCCAGAGACCATAAGCAGTAGCCCAGCCATTCTCAACATATTTTTCAGCCTGCTCGATCCAGCTGTTGAAAGCAGGAGTTAAAGCAAACTTATCACCGCTGAGGTAGCTTACATTAGAGTTATTAGCGAATGATCTGTATGTCTCCAGAGGAGATGGGAACATAACATAACCCTTATCCTTAGCCTGAGCAGCAACCTCGTCTACCTTATCCCAGGTAGAAAGAGCTGCCTGAACCTCTGCAGGATCATCTGTTCCGAGAACATCCTTAGCAATAGAACGTCTGTAGATGAATACGGATGGGTTAGCCTGCCATGAAACACCCTTCAGAACACCGGAAGTGCTTGTTGCAGCATCATATGTGTAGTCATAACCTACGCCCCAGTTCTGAACGCCAAGCTTTGTAACGTCCTGAGTAAGGTCTGTGTTAGCATACTTAAGGATGTAGTCAGCCTCTGCAAGGAAAAGGTCAACCTTATCATCAGCAGATGCAGATTCCTGATTCATAAGAGCCTGATCAAGAGCAGTCTGGTAAGCGCCGCCCTCGTTAGCAACTTCGATCCAGTTGAATGTTACACCAGCAGGAGCTGTGTAGTACTTCTCTACATAGTTTTTGAAGTCAGAGTTCCAGCAGTAAATGTTGAATACCTTGCCCTCGCCCTCGGGAAGAGTGAGAGTACCTGTACCAGCTGTCTTAGCAGCTTCGTAATCTCCGCCGCCTGCATTGCTTCCAGCATCTGCGTTGCCGGAATCTCCATCACTTGAGCTGTTGCCGCCGTCATTAGCAGGTGTGTCATTACCACTGTTGCTGTCATCGGAAGTTGTGTTGCTGTTACAGCCAGCAAGCATGGTTCCAGCACATGCAAGAGCTGCAATTAAAGCAATCTTCTTGTTAAAATTCTTCATTTGGTTTTTCCTCCTTAAAGTTATATTATATTAAAAATAATATAATAGCATGGGTTTATTCATCGGTTAAGAGATCTGACCGATGAGCCTTCGATAAGACGTCCGCCGACCACGATTTCAGGTACGTCTGCGGGGATCTCCTTTCTTATCAGCGCGATAAGCTGTCCGGCGGCCCTGGCACCTATACTTTCCGTATCCTGTTCAAAGGTGGTAAGCCTTGGATTAAGGAATCTTGAAAGCAGTATACCGTCATAGCCGGCAACCGAAATATCCCCCGGCACATCAAGCCCGAGCTTTTCAAACGCCGTCAGCGCACCGATCGCCGAAAAATCGTCCGGCATAATGATGCAGGTAGGCGGGTCATCAAGCAGTGCAAGCTCTGCCGCAAGCTTTTCAGTTGTTTCCGGGTCATGATACCTGCCCTGAAGCAGATAATCGCTTCTGACATTTATATTCAGGCTCGCCAGGGTTTCCTCATAGCTTTTTACCCGCATGGAAGTTACCTTGGAAACATCGCCGTAAATATACGCAATTTTTCTGTGTCCCCTGCCGTATATGTACTCCACCAGAGCCTTCATGCCGCTGGTGTTATCTGAGATCACCGCAGGATTATTCGGACTTTTATAATCTATAGTTACCGTCGGTACAGAGCTTTCAAGCAGCTCCGTAACGCCATTATCTTCAAAATCATCAACGCAGGCGATTACCACCCCGTCAACATTTCTGCATATACAATGCTCATAGTATGTCATTTCCGTATTGCCGACGCGCTTGTTGATAAAAGTAATATCGTACCCCTCAGCCTCAGCCCGGTTCTTGAAACCATTCAGCACCGCAGCGAAATGGCTGTGGGTCAGACCGCTTTGCGCCCGTTCCACAAAAAGGACGCCCAGATTATATGTACGATTTGTTTTCAGCGCTCTTGCCTGTGAATTAGGCAGATAGCCCATACGCTTGGCGGTATCACGTATCGTCGCTTTGGTAGATTCACTTACGTCCTTGTGACCATTCAGTGCCTTGCTTACAGTGGCGATCGAGACCCCGCAGGCGGAAGCAATGTCCTTTATTGAAACCATAATTTTCTCCAAACATCAAATACAGCTACAGTTTAAACGTTTTCGCTGAAATCAACTGACATTTGCCGCCGACATTAGCCGCCTGCTTCAATATTACAACTTCTTTTAAATAATGTCAATGGTTTTTTTTAATTCCAAGTAAAAAATAGTCTTTTTGCATAACACGCAATTTATTTTTTAGAGTTTTTCACCAATTAATTTTGAACAGATAATGAACACAAGTGTGAAAATAACACCAATATAGTAAAATTCTACAAGTGTTTTTGTTATATTAACTATCTTTTTGTTGATAATTACTACTTGTATAAAAAATCAATTTTTATTCAAACAGAATAATATCGTTATCGTGCGTCAACAAATCCGACCTTGCGGTATACCTTGGTGAGAGTTTTTCTGCTGATGGAAAGCGCCGATCTTGCACCCTCCATGTAGCACTCCTTAAGATAAGCCTTGTCAGCCATAAGACGTGCAAACTCCTCACGAACCGGCTTAAGACGATCGGATACCGCCTCGCCTACCGCAAGCTTGAAATCTCCGTAGCCCTTTCCGTCAAACTCCCGCTCTATTTCCGGAATTTCCCTGCCGGTAACAGCAGAGTAGATAGCCAGGAGATTGCTTACACCCGGCTTTTCCTCAGCGTAGCGGATCTCCGAATCACTGTCAGTAACAGCACGCTTGAATTTTCTTATGATAACGTCCGGCTCATCGAGGATGAACACGCAGGCGTTGGGATTCTCATCCGACTTGGACATCTTCTTTTCCGGATCCTGCAGGGACTTTATCCTTGCCCCCACCTTGGGGATATACGCCTCCGGAACGGTAAAGAAATCTCCGTATTTGCCGTTGAATCGCTGAGCAATGTTTCTTGCCAGCTCCAGATGCTGACGCTGATCTTCACCGATTGGGACAAGATCGGCATTGTACGCCAGAATGTCAGCAGCCATAAGAACCGGATATGTGAATAACCCTGCATTGATGTCATCCGCGTGCTTTGCGGATTTGTCCTTGAACTGGGTCATTCTGGAAAGCTCTCCGAACTGAGTGGAGCAGGACAGTATCCAGCTAAGCTCAGCATGAGTGCTTGCATGGCTCTGTATAAAAGTAATGGATTTTTTCGGGTCAATACCGCAGGCAAACAGCAGAGCGTATGCCTCCAGTGATTTCTGACGGAGCTGCACAGGGTCTTGTCTTACCGTAATAGCGTGCATATCAACAATGGAATAAATGCAGTTGAACTCGTCCTGAAGCTCCCCCCAGCGTGAAACAGCTCCTATATAGTTGCCCAGCGTAAAAGTGCCGGTGGGCTGAATACCGCTGAAAATAACCTTTTTCTTCTCCTGCTCGGACATATTTATCAACTCTTTCTTATAATTTATATATTTT
>JAFLUJ010000157.1 GCA_022511485.1 Oscillospiraceae bacterium
ACGGCATTCATAGGATTCGTGCGGTAGTTAAAAATGCTGAAGGATTTTCTAAAATCTATAAAACGGCATACGATGCACAAATATCATCAGCTCATCAGCAAGATACACTTGCTCCAATTATTAGCGCTTTGGGCATGAATTTATACGACACGTTTGGTCCAGCAGAATCAAAAATAAACATTGTTACTGAAGGTATAAGTGATTACATCTATATTAGTACTATGGCAAAGGTATTAGAAATTGATACAAAAAAATATGCAATTATACCATCTGTCGGGGCAACAAATTGTATAAATATTTGTTGTATTCTGCATGGCTGGGGCTGTAAGTTTGTTGCACTTTTTGATTTCGACAAGGAAGGCGTAGAAAATGGCGGAGAATTTTTACATAAAAAAATGTGTTATGAAATGAACAAGCAGTTTTGTTATGTTAAAAATGTTTCTCAAGATGAGATTGATTCAAAATCATATGTAACTAAAAGCTATATGATTGAAGATTTAATGTTACGAACAGAAATTGAACGATTTTGTAACGATGCTAAAATATCCCCTTCCACAAGTAAACCATTAATAGCAAAAATGATATGTACAGCTATTGAAAAAGGAACTTTTCTTCCAAGTAAAGAGTGCAAAAATAATTTTGAGCAATTATTCACAAGGATATTCTCATGTTTTAAAGACTGAAATAAGCTTTTTAAAGTAATTTATTGTTAAAAATAATACACAAAACAGCATATAAGTCAATCTGCATACTTTCTCCCGAATATATAGTATTAAAAACTCTAACCCACTTGAAATTATTCCAAAATTGTGATATAATATTATCAAAGCTAATCCTTATGAGAAAAATGATAGCTTTTTGATAGCAGAAGTTAATATACCCTATAGAATAAGGATAATCTGTATCAATACATATCAAATTAAATCAAATCACCATAGCAAAATCAGTTAAGATTGCTTTTGATTTTGCGAGTGGGAATAGAAAAATAATAATATTTGATCCTCTTAAATGGCTTTATATAGCCATTTAAGAGGATCATTTAATTTTAGTGGCTACATTTTAGCTACATTCATATTATTCTGTATCATTCCTCGTATAATAAGTGGAACGCCCTCCACCGTGACGGACAAGACTTCCATCCTCCACAAGCTTTTTAAGAGCATTTTCTATTGTAGCTCTGCCCAGAGACGGACACATCTCCATAATATCGCTTTTCGTGATTTTTCCTATCTTGCTGTATGCTGCTCTGCGGACTATTTCCACCGCGGGCAGCTTTTCTTCTATCAGCTTAACTCTGTCTTCAAAGTCACGGTAACAGGCAAGTATAGTTTTAAGCAGATATTTTATAAATGCAGACGGATCTTCTTCGCCATAATGCCAACCGTTCTGACATTCTTCAAGTGCATCATAATACTGCATTTTATTTTTTGCGATCTTGCTTTCAAGAGAAATATATTTCCCCACAAAATAGCCTGATCTATAAAGCAACAGTGTTGTCAACAGACGGCTCATGCGTCCGTTTCCGTCATTAAACGGGTGAATACACAAAAAATCATGTATGAATGTCGGTATAAGTATCAGCGGATCAACTTCACCTGTGTCAATAATTCTATTGAAGCTATCGCAAATCTCGTCAATTGCTGCCGGTGTTTCAAAAGGCGACAGTGGAGTAAACATCACATGGGAAATTTCATTTTCATCAGTCACACTGATGTAATTCTGCGTATTTTTAAATGAACCGCCTATTCCTTTTTCGGAATATTTATATAAATCCCTATGAAGCTGGAGAATATAATTTGACCTAATTGGGATAAACTCATAATTTTCGTGTATGGTATTTAGCACGTCTCGATAACCCATTATCTCCATTTCATCTCGGTTTCTCGGAGTGGTTTTATCTGCACAAAGCTGTTTCAGACGTGTGCTTGTGGTACGGATACCCTCTATTTCGTTTGAAGCCTCGGTACTCTGAACCTTTGCGATTTCCACAAGTCTATCAAGATCGGCAGTATTTTGTTTCAGATAATGCTCCTGTTTGCCTTTAAATTCGTGTATCTGTGCTATAAGGTTTAAAATCTCATTATCCCATTTTCTATGTTTTAAATCTGAATAATTAAACTTTCTCATAATATTCCCCTATCTTCAAAGCTATTCACCTACATTATACAGTATTTTAGGAGAATAGTCAATACATTCGCAAGATTTTCTCCTAATATCATTGACATTTTAGGTAAATATTATGCTTTTAATGGCTTTAGACTTTATATCCAAAACTCCCACGCACATGAACAGGTATCATCAGTAACATCAGGATAACAGCTTATGCAACGGCATTTTATTCTGTCGTCTATCACTTCTGCAAATCCGCTGTATTCATAAATAGCAGCACTTTTGCATGGATGAAGCGGCATATTCTTTCTGGTACGTGTTTCCTGAACACGGCATACAGTAATTTTATAAGTAAGTTTATTGTCTTTTATGACAGTTTCACTTGGATTAGCTCTGTCCACCATTCTGTATGACATAGCTTTAGCAAGTCCTTCAAGTCCCGGGTGTTCCGAAAGTCCCAGAAATTTCTTTATCCTTCTTGCTTCGGAACGAGTGTAAAGCTTCCACGCCTCTTCATCGTGGTGCATTGCTCTGTCCATACCCATTTCTTTTTCTATGGACTGAAACCAGACTCCGTCCATAACGATCAGATTTTTTGCGTCGATAAAAAGCAGTTCTATTAATTGCTCCCTTAACAACTCATTCAATTCTTCTTTATTAAGCATATGATTATGTACTCCATTTTCAAATTTGATTTATTTATCAGGCAGTTACCCATTAAAATAATACCACAAAACAGCATATAAGTCAATCCGCATATTTTCTCCCGAATATATAACTCTAAAACGCTTGAAATTACTCCAAAATTGTGATATAATATTATCAAAGCTAATCCTTATGCGAAAAATGATAGCATTTCAGTGATAGCTTTTTGATAGCAGAAGTTAATATACCCTATAGAATAAGGATAATCTGTATCAATGCATATCAAATAAAATCAAATCGCCATAGCAAAATCAGTTAAGATTGCTTTTGATTTTGCGAGTGGGAGTAGTAGCAAGGCGTCTGAAAATAGCTTAAATACATACTTTTCAGACATTGTGATAGCACCATGGAAACGTTTTGGTAACATTTAAATTATTCTCTAAATCAAAGAGCTAACCGATTTTGAAAGTCAGTTAGCTCTTTTTGTTTATGAAAAAACTATATTTAATGATTCTTGCATCAGTGTGAACTCTGGGCAGATAACATGGAAGTATAATTACTTATCAGGAGATTCCTTTTGACTTTTTTAAACAGAACTTTAAAATATATAGCATAACACACAAAAAAACAGCCGATACAGGAAGTACAATGATAGCTTTACCGTAACCAACATTTTCTACAAGCTTTCCGAAAAAAGCATTGAAGAAAATATCAAACAATGTACCAATACTCAGCACAAATCCTGTTGCAGAACCAACAATACCCGGATCATAAAATTTACCTATAAGCATAACTAACATCGGATAAATGATTGAGAAAGCAATACCTGAAGCAGATAACAGAATTATCCCCTGTCTCCCCAGTGCAATTCCCGCGGAATAAAGCATGACTCCCACAGATGACCATATCAAAAGACTTCTGAATACTCCTATCTTTTCGATCAGAGGGGCAAAAATAAGCCGTCCTAATGTGATACCTCCAAAAAACAAGGAAAGATACATCGCAGATCTGGAAATGGTAAATCCTAAGTACTGACTGCCATATGATGTCATCCAATTCATAAGACCATGTTCCGCAACAAAATAACATCCACATATAATTATCAGAATCCATGTGGCAGGATTTAAAATCAAGGTCTTATAACTTATCTTTTCTTCTGATTTTTCCGGCTCGGGAAAATCAAGCGTCATAAGCAGTATGAAGCAAATCACAGCCGATGACAGCATTATCAAATTGGCAATATGCCATGATCTTATGTTCTCGGCATATTTTCCGCCGATATTCTGTGTCAGAGTGATCCCTATACCCTGAAGAAAATTAAATGCACTGACAAATAACGCAGGAGAAGCAAATATAAGCGGAGTAAGTATATTTATAGACGTAGATATCATTGTTGAAGCTCCCATAGTAAACATTATTGTCATAAAGAGAATATAATAATTTTCTGTAAATACATGAACGCCTAATGCGATTATCCATATAATAATCATCCATCCGATAAAGCGTTTCCTCGGCATTTTATCAGAAATATGCCCTCCAAGCAGCAAGAACAACAGATTCCCAATATAACTTGCCATTATTATAAGAGAAGACTGAGAGGCTGTTAAATCAAATGTTCTGCGGAATTCAGGAAGAAAGATCCCTCTTAATGAATCGGAAGCTGCTGTTGTCATCATAATAAGCGAGCAAAAAATTAGCGTTGTTATCTTTTTATTATCTTTTATCATATCTGAACTTCTTTTCTATAATATAATTCTATACAAAACTATTTTAATAAGATTTCAGCTATAAGTCAAGAGAATATCTTTTAATAATATTAATCTTGGAGAGAAGATGGCATTAAACATCTTGACGAAGGAATTGAACAAATGTCACCATCTGCGTCATTGCAAGCTTCATTTATAAATTTAAGGCAACACCGCGTAACTATTGTGAGGTGTTGCCTTAATATTTATAAAAAATATTATTAAGCCTATGCAACCGTGACTGAACCTGCAATATTATATATCCTCTGAACATCAATTTCATCTTCATCGGAAGATAAAAATATCCAATACACTGTATATGGGTCAGTTTCACTGAACACACATATTGTCGGTTTTAAAGCAGATGGTTGATACTTGCTTAAATAAAGAAATCCATGACATCCATTGCCCATTACATCATATATATCCACCATTAGATAATTGCATAAATAATCACGCTTTTTAGCAAGCATATAAAATTTATGTGCATAAAAATTGCTTTGGAGGCGGAAATCATTCATGGATAAATGATACTGAAAATAACGCAGATCATAGGGGGAGAAAACAGGCTTATCTGTATATTTTGAAAACGTTTCTATTTCAGATCCAGTCATATCCTCGATACTGTAGATAAACGGAAACGGTGCATTTTCAGAATCCATTATCGATATAGTGATCTTGTAATTCTCTCCTGCGAATATATTTTCAGATTTTGTATTATTCATTCCCGATTCAGCAGTAAAAGTGAGACTGCCAAAAGAATAACTGTCCGTGTCATATGAAATCGCATCAGATACAGGCAATTCAAGCACCGGGTCATCAAGAATCTGAATCTCCATTTTTATTTTAAAATACCACCAGATACCTGATAAAGTAAAACATAATATCAGGATCAGGACAACAATGCAAAATATTCCGATAATAGCTTTTGATTTCTTTTTCGGCATATTATCCCCCATTTCAGAATCATTCCAGCGTCATGCTCAATATCCCACTATATTATCAGCAAACAGTGCGCAGCAGCTCAGCTCGCCCTGCTGTTGTAAAGCTTGTAGTAGTCTCCCTTTTTAGCAAGAAGCTCCTCATGTGTTCCGCACTCGGTTATTCCTCTGTCAGACACATACATTATCTTGTCACAATTTTGTATGGTAGAAAGTCTGTGGGCGATGATGAAGGACGTCCGTCCTTCCAGAAGTCTTTGCAGACCCTCCTGCAAAAGTCGCTCTGTCCGGGCGTCGATGGAGGAGGTAGCCTCGTCCAGCACAAGAATTTTCGGATCGCTTACAAGAGTTCTTGCAAATGCTATAAGCTGCTTCTGACCCTGTGAAAGAGTAGAGCCTCCTTCTGTGATCTCGGTATCATAGCCCTTTGGAAACTCCCGTATAAACTCATCGGCACAGACCGTCCTGCAAGCGCGGACGATCTCCTCATGGGTAGCGTCCAGTCTGCCGTAACGAATATTCTCCTCTATAGTTCCGCTGAAAACCACGCTGTCCTGAAGCATTATACCCATCTGAGAACGCAGTGATCTCAGCGTCACATCCGAAACATTATGCTCGTCAATAAGCACAGCACCGCCTGTAACGTCATAGAAACGGGAAATAAGATTTACAATAGTAGTTTTACCTGCTCCCGTAGGACCTACAAGAGCAACGCTCTCGCCCTTTTTAACACTGAAAGACAGATTTTCAAGAATAGTCTTGCTTTCGTCATAAGCAAAGGTAACGTTGTCGAAACGGACATTTCCCTCGATTTTCGGAAGCTCCCCTGCCCCCTCTTTATCGCTGACCTTTACAGGCTCGTCCAGAGTTTCAAAAATTCTTTCAAGATAGGAAACCGCATTGACGAAGTTATTGAACAGGTTCGCCAGCGTAAGTATAGGCTGCCAGAAACGGGAAGCATAGCTGGACATCGCCACTATAGTTCCAAGGGATACCGACGCAGGACCAATTATAAGAAGTCCCACAAAGTATATGGCGGCGCTGATTATAGCGGAAATTGTGTCAACCATAGGCCACAACAGGTTGTTGTATGTAACTGCTTTCATCCAGTCGTGGCGGTATGCTTCTGAAAGCTTTCCGAAAATTTCGGCATTTTCCTCCTCACGGCTGAAAAGCTGTGTGACTATTACGCCGACGATCCCCTCATGGAGGTAAGCGTTAAGGTTGGAGCTTTTGTTATTTACTTTCTGCCACGCCTTCCGCTGCTTGTTCTTGATTATCAGTATAAAGCAGGCAAGCACAGGTACACCAGCCATTATCACAAGAGCCATGCGCCAATGCATTGCAAACATGAACACAGCGATAAAAATAAGGTTGAAAAGCTCAAGGATAAAGGTTATGATACCGTTGGAAAGGGTATCCGAAACACTGTTTATGTAGTTGATGATACGCACAAGTATTTTTCCGTGGGGACGGCTGTCATAATACTCAAAGGAAAGCCTTTGAAGATGCTCGAAAAGGTCTGTCCTGATGTCGAAAATGATGTCCTGTCCCACCTTTGTCATAATACGGGAACGTATTGTAGCAAATGTGATATTCACTACTATAGTCAAAAGCAGCAGAGCCGCCATAAGGATAAGTCCCGGAATATCCTTATTGGGGATGGTAACGTCCAGAGCGTGCTGAGTTATGACCGGAGCAAAAAGTCCGATAACAACTGCCGCCGCACTGAGCAGCAGGGAAATTATCATGCGACCCTTATACCGGGAAACGTACACCATAGCCCGTTTTAAATGACGTATATCAAAGGGGGATTCAAGAGCTTCGTCAATATCATATTTATTTCTTGCCATAGCTTTATTATTATGCTCCCGTAGGGAGCATCACTCCTTTCCGACGTTTTGGGCGGTTTTGCGCCAGCAAAATTTCAGACGGCAGTCTGAAAAGCACAAAACTCGCAAATTGAAAAACTTGTTTTTCAATTTTTCCTCCTTTAGTTTGCAAAATCCGGGACAGCCCCATTTTGCAAATCGAATATCTCTTTATAGTAGCCGTTCTCGTTACGGAGCAGCTCCTCATGAGTGCCTATTTCGGAAATTTTTCCGCCCTTTAGAATGATTATCTTGTCCGCATCCTTGGCAGAGGAAATTCTCTGGGCGATTATTATTTTCGTACATTTGAAGTCAAGAGCTGCAAGGTTATCCTGTATCTGCTTTTCGGTCTCAAGGTCAACTGCGGAAGTGGTATCGTCAAGTATAAGTATGGACGGACGTATCGCAAGCGCTCTTGCAAGGGAGATACGCTGCTTCTGACCTCCGGAAAGTCCCACTCCCCGCTCTCCTATGATCGTTTCGTAGCCCTCGTTAAGATTGTCGATAAACTCTGCCGCGTCCGCTGCTTTTGCAAAGAGACGGACGTCCTCTTCGGACATATCGCTTCTGCCAAAGGCAATGTTTCCGTCAATGGTGTCAGACCAGAGGAGCACATCCTGCATTGCCACTCCGATATTTTTCCGGAGAGTCTTAAGCTTGATGAAACGGACATTTACGCCGTCCACAAGCACTTCCCCGCCGCAGGGATCGTAAAGTCGGGGGATAAGATTTATAAGGCTGGTTTTTCCTGAACCTGTCTCCCCCATTATTGCAACAGTTTCCCCCGGTTCGATCTTAAAGCTGACATTTTTCAGGACCTCGTTATCCTCATACTTAAAGGAAACATTCCTGAACTCGATGCTGCCCTTAAGACGCTCCGGCATTTTCTCCGCATCCACACGGTCGACAATAAAGGGACGGGAATAGTATACCTCGATTATCTTTGTTGCGGAAGCCATGAACCTCTGGAGGTCGTTGATAAGAGTACCCACGTTTCTCATAGGGTTGGAAAGCGTCCAGATAAGTCCGCTGAAAGCAACGTACTCACCCATTGTAAGTCTGCCGGTGATGACGAAAATACCTCCGGCAATAAGCTGTACGACGGTAAGTCCCTGAGCGGTAGTTTCTATAAAGGGAAAGTATTTCAGCCACGTCATTGCAGCGGTCTTGTTCGCCTTTGCGTAGTCCTCGTTCTTTTCGCGGAAAAGGTCTATTTCGTAGTCCTCTCTGGCGAAAGCCCGGACAACACGGTTTCCGGAGATGTTTTCCTGAGCTCTTGTGTTAAGTCTGGAAAGTCTTTCACGGAGGTCAACGTATTTGGGTCCTACCTCCTTGCGGAACATACCTGTTATAATAAAAATAACAGGAGTAAGAGCCAGCAGGCAAAGCGCCATAAGCGGGTCAAGGACAAAGAAGTATATTGTAGTCGTTGTGAACAGCACTATGCTTTCCAGCAGTGTCTTGATGATCCATGCCACGCTGTGACGAACCATGTCAACATCGCCGGAAAGACGCGTCATAAGATCACCGGTACGGTTCTTGTCATAGAAGGTCATGTCCTGTTTCTGGACGTTAGCGAAAAGGTAGTTCCTTATCTTAGCTAACATTCCCTGTGAACAGGTCTCATAAAGCATATTGGCGCTGAACTGCATTGCCGTCCTTACGACTGTAAAGCCGATCATACATCCACAAAGAATGATAAGCAGATCCCTTTTTTCCGCCAGATTTTCAGCTGCTCTGTCGTTGTAGATGAACGTATCAACGATCTGCTGACCAAAGATCGGATTTGCGATATACATTATCTGGGTCAGCATCGTCAGAAACAATGCAAATATGTATCTGCCCCGATAGCCTCTGAGATTTTCCCAGATCCATTTTACCTGAAACATAGACCATTCTCCCTTCCAAAATAAAAAAGTCCCCGCGAAAATGCGGAGACCACTGCATTCAATTTGCACACTTATTGTCTGAAAATTCCATTTGTGCAGGCATACTCCGCAATATTCAATTTTCGGTTGATATTGTACATTTTGTATACCCCCATTTCTAAATTTTTAGTACAAAGTAATATATATGATACTCCATAATTTTCATTTTGTCAAGATATTTTGAAAAAAATTTTCAGGGATTGAAAAAAATGTCAGAATGTGTTATAATATTTTTCATAGAAATATCTTTTGTATATCCAATACACCAAATGAAAGGAAAATACTTATGAAAATCATTCTCGCATCGGCTTCCCCCAGAAGACAGGAGCTTCTTAAATATATCGTCCCGGACTTTGACATAATCCCGGCGGATATAGACGAAACTATCCCGGATAACATTACAGCAGACAAAGCCGCAGAATATCTTGCTGTGAAAAAGGCGGAGCATATATCCGAACAGTATCCGGACAGCCTCGTTATCGGAAGCGACACCGTGGTCATCATCGGCGGCGAAATTCTCGGCAAGCCCTCGGATAAAGCAGATGCGGAAAGGATGCTCCGCAAGCTTTCGGGACAGGTCCACACCGTTGTAACAGGAGTATGTCTCTCTATGAACGCTCGCAGTGAAAGCTTCTCCATGGAGACAAAGGTACGGTTCTATCCCCTTACTGACAAGGAGATACTTGATTATATTGCTACAGGAGAACCAATGGATAAAGCCGGAGCATACGGCATACAGGGCTTCGGAAGCGTGCTCATCAAGGGCATAGAGGGAGATTTTTTCAACGTCATGGGACTTCCCGTGGCAAGTCTGAAAAGGAAGATGGAAGGTTTTATTAAATAAAGCAAAAAATCGTGTCGGAATTGTCTCCGACACGATTTCTGATTATTTAACTCTTTTCAACCGCCACCCATATCTGGCTGTGATAATCCGGAGAGTTCATTTCACCTGCGGCATACGCCTCAATGTCCATTTCATAGGTGGGCTGATACTCTGACGAAGGGAAAAACTCCGTGCATATCCGATGCCACATCTCCTGAATGGCGTTCGGCATAGCTCCTGTCACATCAAAAACCGCCCATGTTCGTGCAGGTATCTCGCTGACCCTGAATCCTTCTGGAGGAACGCAGTCTTCCCTGCAGAGAGAAGCTATTGAATAATCAAATGTCTTTGAATCCGTAGGAGCATTCCCGTAGCATATCCCGAAGATATACTCCTTATCGTATGTCTTTTCAAGAAGCATTTTTACAGTTCCGTCACTATGCGCCCTTGTCCAGAAATCCGGGATGGTGTTTTTGTTTTCCGAATCAACAATGCTGTGTGTTTCGACCTTTTCAAGCACCTTGAAAGAGTCCTTTTTTACGATCTTGCAGTCCATAGAACTACCGCCTTTCACAGAAATTGACAAGGACAGCTTTGCAAAATATTTTACTGCCGCGCCGTTTTTCCTGACCGCATTAGGGAGAGCCCCATGAAATTTTGTAAAGGCTCTTGTAAATCCCTCCGGAGTGTCATATCCGTATTTCAGAGCAATGTCGATTATTTTTTCCTCTGTTGAAACCAGCTCCCTGCCGGCAAGAGAAAGCCTGCGGTTACGGATATACTCACCAACAGTAAATCCGCACAGAATAGAAAATATCTTCTGAAAATAAAATCCGGATATGTGCATTTCCCGGGCAATACAGTCATAGTCAACCGGCTCAGTGATATGCTCCTCGATAAAATCTATCGCATTCTGAAAGCTTTTTACCCAATCCATTTCACTGCCTCCTTGTCTGCATTAATTGTAGCATATACCGACAGTAACCTTCTTGACTTATTCTGCACAGCTTTGTCATGAAATGATGTTATGTAATCATTATATAATATCAGCCTCAAAAAGTCAATTTGATAATATTCTGATTGACATTTTTTATTATATGTGATATACTAAAAACAGAACATTTATTCTGGTATGGAGGCGATAATTTGTCGAATGTAGACGTCAAAAAGCTGATCGAGGCTATAACAGCAAATGTGATGCAAAAAACCGCCTTTCAGGATACCGTTTATAAGGACGAACCTATTATCCGCACAGCCTCCCAGATGAATAATTATCTGCCGGACGAAATAAAGGAAATGAAAAAGCTTGCCTCTGAACGCTTGATACGCCATGACACAAACGAATATACATTTTACCGTCAGGCAAAGCTTATGGAGAACTACGAGGACGATTACAGCTACAGAGGAGAATTTTTCAGCTACTATCCTACCTATACGTCCATGTCCGACATTCATCTCAGAGGATATTTCTCCTGGCGTACAAAGGTCAGACAGGGAGATATTCAGAAGACCTCCCTGTCCTTTGCTTTTCTCTATATGTACGAACTTATCCATCTTATCGGCTCGGAATTTCCGGAGGAGGGCTTCTATAAATTCAGGGATTTCTGTAACGCCTACTGCAAGCTTGATCCAAAGATACTCCGTTACTCAAAGACATGGCTTACAGATTTTGTAATATACTACGATCTTGATAAATCACTTATCGAAGAATATATTGATTCTGAATTTGACACCCGTCTTTCCGTTCTGGACGATTACGGATCACATTCTGAGGAGGAGCTTTTTGAAGCCATATGCGCTGTCTCCTCCTATAATATCGGAAACTCAAAGCTCTTTCAAAAATATCCGGAGGATATAAAAACCGTAGTCTGCGAGGTTTTCAGACAGCTTTCGGTCTACAATCTCAAAAACCGTAAAAAAAGCCTGTGCGAAAAGCTGTTTGGATCTAAGGTGGAGATCAGTTACCATATGTTTGAATCAGCGGTATTTTACGACCATAAAAAACATACGGACTTCACCTACGAAATAAACGATTCATACAAATATTCCTGCCGGGACGGCAAATGGTACTGTGAGAAATACTATTGTAATCGGAGCAAAAACAAATGGTTAGGAGACGTTATAAAATCTATCGACAGCATTATGCGCCAGAAGCTTGATTTCGGACACCCTATAGTCTGTCCCTGTGATACAAAATGGGTCATTAGCATCATAAATAAAGCAATTGATGATATAATGGAGCAAAAAAAGAAAAATGCAGCTCCTGTAATAGAGATAGACGTCTCAAAGCTTGAAGGCATAAGAAAAGCTGCGGACATCACAAGGGACAAGCTTATGACCGAGGAGGAGAGGGGCAGTATTCCGGAAGCAAATACTCCGGCAGAAGAGAATTATGATTTTGAGGAAATAAATCTTTTTGACGAGGATTATAATTTCTTTCTTGAATCCTCCGAGGAAGAATATGCAGAGACTGTGGAGGCTCTAAGAACTTCCGAAGTCATGAAGATACCAGTTCAGGAAGCCTCCGCTGCTGAAAATGACACTTCCCTTGATGAAAACGAGCAGTCTTTCATGCGCAGCCTGCTTTACGGGGAGGTCTTCAATAGCAAAATAATGCCATCCCTGTTGGCGGATTCAATAAATGAAAAGCTGTATGATACGTTCGGCGATATTGTCATAGATTTTTCCGGGGACACTCCCGAAATCATCGAAGACTACATCGAAGAGCTGAAAGGAATGATACCTGAATGAAAATACCGAAAAGAATAGCTTCTACTGTAATAAATTCACTTAAAGGCGGAGTTGTGCCACGGATAGGACTTCCCTACATTACCGTTGGCAGGGAAACGGAGATCAACGCCCTGCTTCACGATGTGGACATCATCTCCGACGGCGGAGCGTCCTTCCGTTTTATCGTCGGGAAATACGGCAGCGGAAAAAGCTTCCTGCTCCAGACTATCCGCAACTATGTAATGGACAGGAATTTCGTAGTTGCAGATGCAGACCTGTCCCCAGAACGTCGTTTGCAGGGCACAAAGGGTCAGGGACTTGCTACTTACAAGGAGCTTATCCGGAATATGTCCACAAAGACCCGTCCGGAGGGCGGTGCTCTAACGCTTATCCTTGACAGGTGGATAAGCTCCGTCCAGAGCGAGACGGCTTCCGAAAGCGGTCTGGATACGAACAGTCCCGAATTTGCGGCTGCTGTGGAAAAGAAAATACACACTGTCATAAACTCCCTTAACGAAATGGTACACGGTTTTGATTTCGCAAAGCTGCTGACCCTTTATTTCAGAGCCCATATTGACGGTGACGACGAAACAAAGGCAAAGGTGGTAAAATGGTTCAGAGGCGAATATCATAACAAGACCGATGCACGGTCGGAACTTGGAGTAAACATAGTCATAACCGATGACGACTGGTACGAGTATATCAAGATCTTTGCATTTTTCCTGAAACAGGCAGGCTATAACGGGATGCTGGTGCTTATTGACGAGCTTGTGAACATCTACAAGGTTCCCAACAGCATTACCCGTCAGTACAATTATGAAAAAATTCTTACTATGTACAATGACACATTGCAGGGTAAGGCTCAGTATCTGGGTATAATCATGTGCGGAACTCCCCAGTGTATCGAGGACACCAGACGTGGGGTCTACAGCTATGAGGCGCTCCGTTCACGTCTTGCTGAGGGACGTTTCGGCAGAGAGGAGGGTCTGAAGGATATGCTTGCTCCTGTGATAAAGCTGCTTCCCCTTACCAACGAGGAAATGCTTGTGCTCATAGAAAAGCTTGCGGACATCCATGCAGAGCTTTTCGATTATGAACGTGTCTTGGGTCAGGATGAGCTTATCGCATTCATAAAGATAGAGTTCGGACGTATCGGCGCAGACACAAATATCACTCCCCGTGAGGTAATAAGAGACTTTATCGAGCTTCTGAACATAGTTTATCAGAATCCGCAGATAAATGTTTCGGAGCTGCTGAACTCCGAAAGCTTCGAATACGCCAAGGCAGAGCCGGAGGGCAGCGAGGACGTGACGGAGGAATATGCAGAATTTGATATATAAACTTTCGGCAAATAGGTATCCAAAATTTATCAGAGGAGCTTTTATACATGAATATTGAAGAACGAATTCAAGATAAGCGTCACGCTAAAGACACACATAATTTTAAATATGCAAAATTAAAAATATATGCTCCCGAAAAAAGTAATCTGCATGAAATAACTCAGACATGTATAAAAATGCTTGACCATAATGGAGCATGGGACTTTGATATACAGAACATTGATGACGCAAACATGAATATCGTTACATTTAAATATAACGGAACAATAGCCGCCTCAGATGCAATTCAAAAGCTGCACTTTAATTGTGAGCATACCATAAAATCCGAATGGGACTAAGGTAAAAAAATGTATCATCAGGGGGTACTGTATTGAATAATAAAGATTTTGAAAGAAATTTTATTTCTATATTGAATTTGTTAGGTGTAACCGACTATCCTGACAGAGTATATATTGTCACTCCCGTTATTGAGGATAATAAACATCATAATGAATTTGATGATATGATAAAACATTTTGGAGTTCCCAAAACACGAAAATTAACATTCAATGAGTTTATAAAGCTATTTACATTAAAAGAAGGCTATTACCCCTGCTGGATAGAGATAGTCAACGTTGATTCCGATATTATCATTAATACAAGCGTCAGAATGAGAAAGCTGAAAGAAACAAAATGTATTGGTAAATATCATCCGTTTTATTCTGAACTTATAATTTAGATAGGAGCTTGATATGTATAAATATTCTGATAAAAATGAAAACAATGATATATCCCTGCATGACTGTCGGGCAAATCATATTGAACTGAACGGTAAAATACTTTCTTTTATTTTTAATGACGGAATTTATATCGGAGAAAATAATAAGCAGAATCCATATAGAAAGCTGTCATACACAGACAAGGCGGAAGTAAGATTTGATCTGACATATAAGAATCCAGACGATAATATTACAATTTATGTTTTTACGGAAGAAGACGAAAAAACTATCCGAGAAAAAATAGAGCCGCATGAGCTTATTGATAAGATAAACAGCGGCATGGAATTAGAGTTTTTGAATTGCTATAACGGATGCGGCTCTGTTCTTTTTGAGTGCTGGCTCTGGTTTAAGGAAGAACCTTATCATAAAGAATGTGTTTTAATTATTTCTGCTGATGAGATCACATACTATTGGAATCATATGTACGAAGAATGTACAGATACATGGTAAGTTTGGGGGATAAAATGTATTTTACAGAGGAAAAGCTCCGTCAGATAATAACTGAATCGGAAGAAATGATACAGAAATATCAGAACAGATATAACGATTTTAAATCAACTCTCGATACCTCCGGATATAAGATCATATGGACGGAGGGAATTGCAGAACCCTGTTATATTGGATACATAAACGATATTGAAGATTCTCCTGAGCGAAAAATATTTAAGTCCGAGCCTAAAAAGAAAGAATTTTGTGCGAAGCATTATTTCAATGATAATGAGCCTGTTTACTCGGTTTTCCTTGATGATAAAGCAGAAGCAGTAATGGAAAAATTCTTTGTCAGAAACGGAAATACAAGATCAGGTGTCCGGTATTATGGTGATCTTTCGCAAATTTCGACAGAGATTTTCGACGGCGACGGAAAACCGGTGGAATACCGCAGTATCGAGATAAAAAAGCCTATCAATCAGCCTGTGGAAATTACTGTGGAATGTTTTGTATACGCTTATGAGGACAGGCATATTATTTCCGCGGAATATATCCGTGATCTGAATATTTCAAAACCGGTCATGATGTACGATGATCCTTTATACAATGACTGGGGAAAAGATATTAACTATATGCTTAAAACTCCGCCTATGAATCCGAATATGACAGGCAGGTATGATTTTATTTATGGAGAGCATGGTTCTCCTGCGGAGCTTTCCAGAACAGAATATTCCTATTGTAATGTAAAAACATATCAATTCAAAGCAAAGAAAAAGACTTTTGACCGTTTTGTCAAATATGGTATTCCTTGGTTTACAAAGCAGTAGGCGTCAAATAAAAAAGGAGGTCTTTCATAATGAAAAAAGAAAAGGACTGGCTTTTTACATCGGAGGAATATATCTGTGATGTCCGGACAGTTGGCGTACTGATAAAGGACGGAAAACTACTTGTCCAGAGAGACCGTAACGGAAACGAATACGCACTGCCCGGAGGTCATATTAAGACCGGTGAGACATTGGAAGACGGTCTTGTCCGTGAGTTCAAAGAGGAAACAGGAGCAGACATAAAATGCAGCCGGATGCTCTGGAGCGAGGAATGCTTCTGGACATGGAACAGCAAGCAGGCGCACAACTTTGCTTTTTATCATCTGATAGAGCTGACAAATGGCTGTACTATCCCGGACACGGGAGAATTTGTTTCTCACAAGGATAACTGCAATGTAGTTATCGGTTGGATGCCAATAGAAAAGATACCGGATATTATCATTTATCCCGAATTTCTGAAAAAAGAGATACACGATCTGAATAAACCGATACAGCATTTTATTTCTAAAAGCTGAGTGAATTACAGGAGGATAATAATATGAGCGAGATCATAAGAATGGACGTTAATGAGGAATGGGCTCACACGGGTATCATTAAAGCGGGAGACTTTTGTTTCCTGAACTACTGCGCCGGAAATGTGGGAGGAACTATCGAACAGCAGATAAACGGCGCTTTTGATGAAATGGAAAGAAGACTGTCCCTGCTTGGACTAACACTTGAAAATGTTGTCAAGATGGACTGCCTTTTCAGAGATGTCTGGAATATCCCGGTAATGGAAAAGGTCATCAAGGAAAGATTTAACGGAAAATACCCTGCCCGAAAATCCATCCAGACGGAGTTTGCCCACTCCGGAGGACAGGACGGCTTGCTGTTTCAGGCTGATGCCATCGCATACTGCAATAAATGAGGAGCATTTAAATGAAAATAGCAAAGAATAATGTATCAAAATCATCTGCACTGATCGTATATGTAATTATATTTTACAGTATCTGGACTATATGGGAGGTCATTATAAAACCTTTTATAAACAATACCATCCCTAATGAATACATATCCCAATTTATAAAATCGGGGATCATCAAAAATTTAGTCTGGACATTACCTGCAATTTTACTTGTAAATCATTTTAAAGATGATGTATATATCGGATTGAAAGATATGTTTACAGCAAAGGTTCAGTGGCTGAAATACATTTCCATATTTATTATTTTTACCGTTTATCTGCTTGCTGGCACTTTTTTGACAAACGGTAAAATATCAATCAGTGAAACATTTAAACCAAGCAGCCTTATCACTGTGCTTTTTGTAGGAATAACAGAAGAAATGGTGTTCCGTGGCTGGCTTCTGAATTGCATGGTTAGTGAAAAGAAAAAATGGCTGCCCATCATCATAAATTCATTGATGTTTCTTTTGATCCATTTCCCTGTTTGGATATATGAAGGACACTTTATTGAAAATTTTCAGAATCTGGGCTTTCTTAGTATTATTATCCTTAGCATTATTTTCGGATGGACATTTATAAAAAGCAAAAATATACTGATACCCATTATGTTGCATATGTACTGGGACTTACTTATATTTTTGTTTTATTAAAATAAACGGAGGTAATTACATTGCTGATAAAAGTCGGAAACCTTGACTGCACAGAGGTCTGGGACGGTGTGTTTTACAAAGCCCTTTCAGACTATCCCCGTATCACTGAATGGGAGATACGGAACATCCTTGATTTCATTGAGTATGAGAAGATCTATGGCAGAGAGTGCAGGATCGAATGTGAAAACAATGAGATCGTTGATCTTATTGAAAAAGCTATCAATGACCCCACAAAATATAAAAATATTTCCCCGCCGGAGCTAATTACCGAATGTACCGCCTGTCCTTACAGAAAAGGCTGTGAAACAAAATTTGTCTGCCACACAACTCCAAAAGAAAATGCCGTCAGTATCTTTGAGTCCGGCAAGCTTCTTTCTGCTGTAAGGGCAAGGGGTGTCCCGGCGGAAGAATTGATGACAGAAAGCCGGAATGCCGCTCACGACCCTGCGGATTTCTTCCATTATATCATGTTTGCCTGGGGAAACTGTCAGGCAGGCGACAGACTTGTTATGGAACGAAAGCTCGGTCGTGCTCCCGATGAAAATTATCTGAGTGTAGATTTCACACCGGGCATACGATTTTATTTCAGATATGACGAGATCATAAATCATCCGGGTGCTGTAATTGACGGTTTTTTACCTGTGAAAATAAAGGACGAACTGACCCTTTCAGACTGGGTGTATGCAATTATTATCCCGGCTGAATATAAGTCTGAACTTGACCCCATAATACCATGTCAGCTAAAAGATAAAGTGATCTATGTTGAAAACGACTGCAAAGACATCTGGGACTGGTCAGAAAAAGTGTACAGTATCATTGAATCGAACTGCAAACCATGACCGAAAGGATCTTTCTATGAACATTTTCGACAGATACGCCCCCTTTGTGCAGGATTTCATCTACCGGAACAACTGGGAAAACCTCCGTGCCATACAAGTTGCGGCAGCGGACGCCATTTTCAGCACTGAGGAAAACGTCCTGCTTTCCGCTTCTACGGCTTCCGGAAAGACCGAGGCGGCGTTTTTCCCCATCCTGACCCTGTTTTCCGAGGATATGCCCAAATCCGTCGGAGCTATCTATATAGGACCTCTGAAAGCACTGATAAACGATCAGTTCATGCGCCTTAACGAGCTGTGCGATGAAGCGGACATTCCTGTATGGCACTGGCATGGGGATGTCTCCCAATCCCACAAGGCAAAGCTTCTGAAAAAACCCTCCGGCATTTTGCAGATAACTCCCGAATCTCTGGAAGCCCTGCTTATCCGCAAGCACGCCGCTATATCCCGTATGTTCTGCGACCTGCGCTTCATTGTCATTGACGAGGTACACTCCCTTATGCGGGGAGACAGGGGCGGACAAACTCTCTGTCTTATTGAACGGCTTTCCAGAATGGCGGGAGTAAATCCCCGCCGGATAGGACTTTCCGCCACCATAGGAGACCTTGAAAGCACCGGAGAATTTCTCGCCTCCGGAACAGGCAGGGGGACGGTCATTCCCCGTATCGAAAGCAAGGGAACAAAATGGCGGCTGTCAATGGAGCATTTCTACGCAGCCGGTCCACAGGCGGGAGAGGATAAGGAGATAGAAGCCCTGCCCGTCCTTGAAGCAGCTACAGACACAGCCCCCTCAAATGCAGACGGAGGCATGGGATACATTTTTGAGCACACCCGAGGCAAAAAATGTCTGGTGTTTGTAAATTCCCGTGAGGAATGCGAATCCGTCACCACCACCCTGCGTCAGTACTGTGAGGCAAAACACGAACCGGACAGATTTCTCATCCACCACGGAAACCTGTCAGCCTCCTATCGTGAGACTGCGGAGACCGCCATGAAGTCTGAGGATAACTTTATGACCACAGTCACAACAGCCACACTGGAGCTTGGTATCGACATCGGACGTCTCGAACGTGCTTTCCAGATAGACGCACCATTTACAGTGTCCTCATTTTTGCAGAGAATGGGACGTACCGGCAGACGTGATCTTCCTCCCGAAATGTGGTTCGTGATGCGTGAGGAAATGCCTGAGCCCCGGGCAATGCTTCCTGAGACCGTCCCATGGAAGCTTATTCAGGGTATCGCTCTTGTGCAGCTTTACGCAGAAGAAAAATGGGTCGAACCTCCCAAGCTTGACCGTCTGCCCTTCAGTCTGCTTTATCACCAGACAATGAGCACCCTTGCTTCCTGCGGAGAGCTTTCTCCTGCCGCTCTTGCTTCAAGAGTTCTTACCCTTAAATATTTCCACCGGATAAGTCAGGAGGATTACAAAGTCCTGCTTAAATACCTTATTGAACAGGATCACATCCAGAAAACAGAGACCGGAGGTCTTATCGTTGGACTTGCGGGAGAGCGGATAACAAACTCCTTCAAATTCTACGCTGTTTTTCAGGAGAACGAGGAATACACAGTCCGCAGCGGCTCGGAGGAGCTTGGAACTATAGTTATGCCTCCCCCTGCTGGAGAAAAAATTGCCATCGCAGGACACGTCTGGATAGTTGAGGAAGTCGACCACAAGAGGCACATGGTCTACTGCGAACAGGTCAAGGGAAAAGTCCCTGCTTATTTCGGAGACTGTCCCGGAGACATAAATACAAAAATACTGGAACGAATGAAAAAGGTCCTTTCCGAAGAAAAGACCTATCCTTATCTTATGAAGAACGCCGCCGCAAGGCTTGAACAGGCAAGACACACCGCAGTAAATTCGGGAGTGGTGACCGATCCCCTTATCTGCCTTGGAGGAGATATGTGGTGTCTTTTCCCCTGGCTTGGGTCATACGCTTTCCTTGCCCTGGAGCGTTTCCTGAAAATAAAATGCGCCGCCGCTCTTGGACTTAAAGGACTGGACTCCTCACGTCCGTATTTTATCCAGTTCAAGATGAAAGCAGACCGGGAGGAATTTTTCCGGGTGGTATCTGCCATAGCCGAACAGCCCCTTGACCCTATGGAGCTTGTATATCCGGAGGAAGTCCCCCTGTTTGAGAAATACGACGAATATCTGCCCTCATCCCTTGTGAGAAAGGGCTTCGCCTACGGCATCCTTGACATCAATGGGATGAAATCGAGAATAAAAAGCTGGCAAGGATGAGGCTTGACACCTGTCTTACAATAAAGTTTTTCAATGCTGAATGATTTTAAAAAAAATCATTCTATGACTCCGAAACAGGCTGTAAAGTTGTCGGATTTTTACAATACACAGCACTTTTGATATGGTATAATTGATTTACAAGGCTTAGGCTTACAAATCGGAATTAATACGCACATCTATTAACAAATTTATAAAAGAAGGTGTTACTATGAGATTTAATGGAATATGTGTTTTAACTGATAATTATGAGGAAATGGTAACCTTCTATAAAAGGTTATTACAAGTCAATATAAAGGATGAAGGTGTTATCGCTATTTTTAAAACTAAAGGAGGACAATTTTCAATTTGTAATACGAGTGTGATGAATTCTATGGCACCCGGCTGTATGACAGGTGTCGGAAATGGAAGTTATACCATTGAGTTCGAAGTAGAAGATGTAGACAAGACATATGAAACAATAAAAGAGATAGGAGTTACTGTAGTAAAAGAATTGTCTACTCAGACATGGGGAAGAAGGTCAATTTGGATTCGAGATCCACAGGGAAATATTATTAATTTATTTCATAAAGTAAAAAAGAACAAATCATAAAATATATCAAAGAATCAATAGGAAATTTATTGAAAAGGAGAACCAAAATGAACATTGTACCTACACTAAATTTTGGAGGAAATTGTCGAGAAGCAATTCAAATGTATGAAAAAGCGTTTAATGGGAAGATTCGCTGTCTGATTACATATGGAGAAGCGAATGACCCTGCATATAACTCCTTGCTCAAAGAGCATCAAAAGGAATATATATACCATTCGGAACTTCTATTGGGCAATCAAAGAATC
>JAFLUJ010000333.1 GCA_022511485.1 Oscillospiraceae bacterium
CCTTTTCCGGATGCTCGATGCCGCCGATACAAACTATAGTCTTTACATTTGGAGCATACTCATGGATTATCTTGCTGAACTTTACAAAGAAATCCGCAACTCCCTGATAAGTCGTGCGCTTTGTAAAGGAGAACCAGTCTCCGGTAGCTTCGTGATTGATACGGAGCATCATTCGTCCGAATGGGCGCAGATCCTTTGCAATAGCAATAAGGTGCTCGTCCGAAACGTTTGGGTCTACTGTGAGAGTGAGGATAACATCCTGACCGTGACGGCGAACGTCCCTCATGCAGGTGAAAGGCTCGTCGTCGGTAGTTCCGCCAAGTCCGCCCTTATAAGTAAAGTAGTCGTCATAGGGATAATCCCACTGGAATGAGACTTCCGCGTCCTTCATGACCTCGGAAATTCTGCCGGGCCACTCCTTGTCAAGGGGATAGTAACAATACATAAGGCTGATACCACGGTGTGGTCTGCCCATTGTATGGAGGATATAGTCCTGATTTACATATTCTCCTCTTTCTGAGCCGTCACCCAGGTCGACAGCGCATTTTGCTTTTCCCATGTGTATGCCGTAGATCTTTTCGCTCATTGATATACAACCTCCGCTACTAAAAATTTAGAATTTAAGAGGCAAGAGGCAAGAATGCCATTGCCAACACATTTATACATTAAATCTGAATAATACCACGTCTCCGGACTGCATAACGTACTCCTTGCCCTCGGAGCGGACAAGTCCCTTCTCCTTTGCGGCATTCATTGAGCCGCAAGTCATAAGGTCGTCAAAGCTTACCACCTCGGCGCGGATAAAGCCCTTTTCAAAGTCGGAATGTATCTTTCCTGCTGCCTGAGGAGCTTTCGTACCCTTTTTGATAGTCCATGCGCGGACTTCCGGCTGTCCTGCTGTGAGATAGGAAATAAGTCCCAGCAGCTCGTAGCCCTCCTTGATTATCCTGTCCAGACCGGAGACCTCCAGACCAAGCTCGGAAAGGAACATTGCCTTGTCCTCACCGTCCATATCGGAAATTTCGGCTTCAAGCTGTGCGCAGATAGGAAGCACTGCGGCGTTTTCCTCTTTTGCGATCTCGCACACTGTCTTGTAGTGGACAGAATTGTCGATATTGTTCTTGAAGTCGTCCTCGCTGAGATTAGCGGCGTAGATGACGGGCTTCGCTGAAAGCAGGGGAGTGGTCTTTATGATTTCCTCCTGCTCGGGAGTAAATCCGTAGGAGCGTGCGGAATGTCCCTCTTCAAGATGTCTTTTCAGGTCTTCAAGGAACTCTGCTTCGGCAGCATATTTTTTGTCGCCCTTGGCAGCCTTTTTTGCACGGTCTATACGGCGTTCCACAAGCTCGATGTCCGAGAAGACAAGCTCCAGCTCTATTGTTTCGATGTCACAGCGGGGATTTATTTCTCCGTCTACATGGATTATGTCGATGTCCTCAAAGCAGCGGACAACGTGGACGATAGCGTCCACCTCCCGGATGTCCGCAAGAAACTTATTGCCAAGTCCCTCGCCCTTGGACGCGCCCTTTACAAGTCCTGCGATGTCCACAAATTCCAGAGTGGCGGGAGTGAATTTTTCCGGGTTATACATTTCCTTAAGCTTATCAAGACGCTCGTCCGGAACAGAAACGATACCAACGTTAGGTTCAATCGTACAAAACGGGTAGTTTGCAGATTCCGCTCCTGCATTTGTGAGAGCGTTGAAAAGCGTACTTTTTCCCACATTGGGAAGTCCAACCATACCAAGCTTCATATTATCGTAAATCCTTTGCTTAAAAAATCAGAATGCGTATTCGTAAGAACCGTCGTCATCTCCGCCGTCAAAATCGTCAAAATTGTCAAAATTCAGCTGACGTGCGTACTCATCGGCGTCGAAAGAGCTTTTTTTCATTTTTCTTTTCTTCTTTGCCTTTGAACCGGAAGTGCAGAGGATACCTACAATTATTCCGGTCAAAAATGATACTGCCGCGATAAGGACGATAAGTCCCTGAGTAATGGTGATGTCCTCTTTAGCCTTTGATATAGTGGTTTCTGTGAATTCCTTGATCATATTATTCATTTTATTGCTCCGTTCTCCGCCGTTGTTCTTTATAATTGTTCCGGTCTGCTTACGGCGGAAAGCGCTTCCGGAATGGTTATGCTCCATGTGGGAGCATGGTCATATATATCCAATTTATATTATACATTTTTTCTCTTTGAATTGCAAGAGATTTGGCAAATTTTTTTCTGGTATGGAAAAAAATATTGAATTTGCTTGCCTTTAACCGTAAAATATGCTATAATATTAAAATCTTATTGTATTTTTAAAAGAAAAGGGGTCATTAAAAAATGTCACACTGGATAGAGCAAACAAGTATATACCATATTTATCCTCTCGGTTTCTGCGGCTGCGAAAAGTTCCGCTCGGAGGCGAAGGATCTTGAAAGGGGAAGGATCCTGAAAGTTCTTGAATGGATCCCCCATCTCAAAGAGCTTAACATGAACGCTGTATATTTCGGACCGATCTTCGAGTCCTTCGAGCATGGCTATGACACTACAGATTATTATACTATAGACAAACGTCTGGGTACAAATGAGGAGTTCGGACAGGTATGTGATGAGCTTCACAAAAACGGAATACGGGTCATTCTGGACGGTGTATTCAATCATGTGGGCAGAGACCATTTCGCATTCAAGGATCTCCAGCAGAACGGTCAGGGCTCACGATACAAGGACTGGTTTGCAGGAGTTAATTTCGGAGGACGTTCTCCCTACGGAGACAATTTCTCCTACGAGGGCTGGAACGGTCACTATAATCTTGTAAAGCTTAATCTCTGGAACGGAGAGGTGGTAGACCACATCTTCGGAGCTGTTAAAATGTGGATAGAAAAATGGAACATTGACGGTATCCGTTTTGACGCTGCCGATTGTCTTACCGATGATTTTATCCGTAAAATTCACAGCTTTACCCGTAGTCTTCGTCAGGATTTCTGGCTGATGGGAGAGATCATACACGGTCAGTACAATCGCTGGGCTAACGGAGATATGTTTGACTGTGTTACAAACTATCAGTGCTACAAGGGAATTTATTCTTCCCACAATGACCGGAACTATTTTGAGATTGCTCACTCCATTGAGTATCAGCTCGGTCAGTACGGCGGCACTTATATGTATAATTTCCTTGACAATCATGATGTTGCACGTCTCATGTCCGTACTGAGAAATCCGGATTATGCACAGTGCTGCTACACAATGATGTACGGAATGTACGGCGTTCCCTCCATCTACTACGGCAGTGAGTTCGGTATATACGGCGCAAAGGGTCAGGGTGCGGACGCAGACCTTGCTATAAGACCTTGTCTTGACCTTAACAATATCCCGGACAGAAATGACGAGCTTCTGGCACACATCTCAAAGCTGGGCGCTCTGCGTATGTCTCTGCCTGCGCTCCAGTCCGGTTCATATTCAAAGATCGACCTTAAAAATCAGACCTTCCTTTTCAAGAGAGAGCAGGGCGGCGATACCGTCTACATAGCTCTCAACATCAGCGACGGGGATTATACTTTCAGGATCAACACTCCTTACGGAACTCTGACAGACTGTCTCAGCGGAAAGAGCTTCTCCGTAAACGGCGGCAGTGCGGATGTTACAGTTCCAAGAAACAAGTCAATGGTTCTTGTTGACGGTTCAAAAGCTCCCGATGTTACTCCGAAATTTGAGGAGATAAAAGCTCCCGAAGCTCCTGTTCAGGAGAATGTCCAGCCGGCAGAGGAAAAGCCGGTTCAGGAGGCTCAGCCTCAGAATACAGAACCTGCTCCTGCTGTTCAGGAAGTTCCTCCAAAGAACAACGGCATCACAGGACTGGGTGTTCCCGAGGGAAGAAAGATCGTCATTGGAGGTCACTACAAGCATTTCAAGGGCGGAAACTATGTAGTTCTTTATGTTGCAAAGGATCATGAGACCTGTCAGGAACAGGTTGTATATATGCAGCTTCATGACAAGCCTGTTATGTGGGTACGTCCTCTTGATATGTTCCTTGAAGATGTTGACGACCATGGAAATGTAAAGCCCAGATTTGAGCTTATTCAGGACTGAATTTACCTCAAATAGCAAAACGGATATGCTTTTTACGGCATATCCGTTTTTTTTATGATAGAATATTATCTATCAAAGTTACTGACAGCATCCGCTGCCGCTCTTCTTCTCAAAGGAGAGACAGTCTGTGCACTCGGGAACTGTAGGATTTGCCTCATGTGTTCCCACGGAAATGCAGTCAAGTGTACAATAACGCTCGCTGTCCATGTTGTGCTTACAGGATACTACATCACATTTAATTGAAGGATTCTTCATAATATTATTTCTCCTTTTTGGGTGAGAGATCCTAACACACAGACACAAAGTATTATTATTGTGCCCGCTGTTCCGATCCTCATTGCAGTTTAGCCGGTTTTCGCCGGCATAAATATTATTTGCGCATATTGCCCCGTAATGTGTTGTAATATATGTAAATGAAAATTTTTTTAATACGTCAAAAAACTTCTTGAAAAAATATATAGTATATGATATAATTAATATGTGATAGTATGTATATATTAATATTCTGTGAAAGGACTGAATGAAATGAATATTGATATACCCCGCAATGTGTGCCAGATCATCAAAAAACTGGAAAGCAGCGGCTTTGAAGCATATATTGTAGGCGGATGTGTCCGTGATGCGTTTCTTGGAAAAACTCCTAAGGATTATGATATAACTACCTCCGCTTCTCCGGAGGAGATAAAAAAGTGCTTTGATGACTGTGCTGTTATCGAGACTGGCATTAAACACGGCACGGTAACTGTGGTTTCTGAAGGAGAAAACATCGAGGTAACAACTTTTCGGATAGATGGAGAATACATAGACGGCAGACATCCGGAAAAGGTGCAGTTTTCCAAAAATCTTCTTGACGATCTTTCCCGCCGGGACTTTACAATAAATGCAATGGCATATAATCCCCGTGTAGGCTTGATAGATAATTTCGGAGGTCAGAGTGATCTGTTCAACCGCCGCATTGTTTGTGTAGGAGATCCGTCTGTCCGTTTCAGGGAAGACGCTCTCAGGATACTCCGGGCGATGCGTTTTGCCTCTGAGCTTGACTTTGAGATAGAGGAGAACACGGCAGAAGCCATCCATAATATGAAAGGTAATCTGGCTAATATTTCCGAAGAGAGAATTTCAGAAGAGCTTACAAAGCTGCTGATGGGGGAGTCTCCATGCAATGTCCTTATAAATTATTCTGACGTCATTTCTCGTATTATTCCCGAAATAAAGCCATGTATAGGCTTTGACCAGCACAATCGCTATCACATTTATGATATATGGAAGCACAGCGCTGTCTCGGTGGAACATTCAAAGCATCAGGAAGAGGTCAGGTTGGCGCTTATGCTTCATGACATCGGAAAGCCCGGCTGCTTCAAGCTTGATGATGAGGGCAACGGACACTTTTTTGGTCACGAAAAGATCGGTGCGGAGATGGCGGAAAAGATACTTCGTCGTTTGCGTTTTCCAAATGATGTTGTCGAAAGAACTGCAAAGCTTATAAAATATCATTATGTTACTCCGGTAAATGATTACAAGGTGGTAAGGAGGCTTCTTGCAACAGTGGGGGAGGAGGATTTTTTCCTGCTGGCAGAGGTAATGAAGGGTGACAACCGGGCTAAGCACAGCTCCTGCTTTGAACGAGTTCATGTTCTTGAGGCTATGAGTGACAAGGCTCAGGAGATCATTGATAAGAAGCTTTGCATAAAGATCGCTGATCTTGCAGTTTCGGGAAGTGACATGATAGAGCTTGGTTTCAGCGGTGCGGAAATAGGGGAAGTCCTCAAAAGTCTGCTGGACGCTGTTCTGGACGAAAAAATCGGAAATACATACGATGAGCTGATGGATTATGCTGAAAATTGTCATAATACTAATCCCTAATTTATCAATAGACAAAGTCTATTGATAAAGCCGCCTGTTCAGGCGGCTGTCAAAACCGCAGGTTTTGACAGGATTAGTATTGAACGGCTTTCCCGGCGGCTGCGCCGCCACGCCGTATGCAATACGGCGCATTTTAACTATAGACATCGTCTATAGTTAAAATGGGAAATAGTATAAGTAATCAAGACGATACCGTGTAAAGGCGAAAGATTTCCTATACACGGTATCCCTTTCTGAGGGCGGGATTGGATTATTTGATTTCCTCAGAGAAAATTTTTAAAAAAATTTTTGGATATGTATTGACAAATGATTTTATTTGTGATAAAATGTATAAGTCGTTGGAAATTGGAGAGTTTATCGGGAGAGGTGTCCGAGTGGTTTAAGGAGCTGGTCTTGAAAACCAGTGATTCCGAAAGGGACC
>JAFLUJ010000334.1 GCA_022511485.1 Oscillospiraceae bacterium
AGAAATGTGGGAGAGATCGAGGACGCCGATGGAATAGGCGAAGTTGGCAATGCCAAGTGCGGCGATATTATGAAGATGTACATTAAAGTGGATAACGGAGTTATCTCAGATGTAAAGTTCAAGACCTTCGGCTGCGGCGCGGCTGTAGCCACATCTTCTATTGCAACCGAGATGATAATGGGGAAGAGCATTGACGACGCCCTTAAAGTGACAAACAAAGCGGTCGTAGAGGCTCTGGAGGGACTTCCTCCCCAGAAGCTGCACTGCTCCGTGCTTGCTGAACAGGCAATGAAAGCAGCGCTTTCCGACTATTATAAGCGTCAGGGGATCGACCCTCTGCCCATCGTCGGAGAGATCGGCGACTGTGAGGACTGTCATTAAACGGCGGGGAAGCCCCCGCGGGCTTGTTCTACCCCACAGCTAGTAAATTCAAAAGACATACTTTATTAAGCCCCTATCAAGGGGCGGAAAACTAAATCATTAATCTTTACTGTAATTAAGTGGTAATTATCAGAGTTCAAATTAAAATAGCTGTCACACCTGGCGTATGGTATGACAGCTATTTTGTTGTATAGTTAAAAAAGTCAGACGACATTTTTAAAGAAGTCGCCTGACTTAGTACTCATATGAACCGATCACTTTAAGGTCGCTTACACGTGCGGAAATGATCCGTCCCTTGCTTATCACATAAAGCGTATCGTCAATGATCTCGCCCCGTTCAAAAATAAGGCTGTCGTCAATGTCTGTATACTCGATAACGCCTTTGCGGACAAATCCGGCATTCTCGTCAAAGCAGTATACAAAATACTGATTCTTTGTACCGAACTCGTTATGGCTGTAAACGGGCACTCCTATAATACCTGTCGCCTCGTCTACAAGAACTGCTCGTCTGTCGTTAAATGCCTTTGAATATACCTTTCCCGTATCATCAGCAAAGGTAACGCTGCCAAGCATAAAGCTGCTTTCCGAACCATACATGGTAAGGGTCAAGCCTTTTTCGTCCTCTGCTTTGCCAAGAGCAAGGAGCATATCGTTATAGCTGTAAAGGTATACAGCGTCACCTATTGGAGACTGGGAAAGGGCGGGGGGATTTGACGAAAGATCGAGAACGGTAACGTTATCGTTATCCTCAATAAGTCTGGCATAATTTTCCTCAAACCGTACCGTTCTGACATTCCTGCCCGGGAGAAGTATTCCCGCACTGTTTATTACGGTAAGGGACTTGTCAAGCACATATACCGAAACGGAGGAAGCTCCGTCTTCGCCAGTGATCTTAGCAGCGATCCTGAATTTTCCGTCGTATTCATTCATGCTTTTCTGTCCGAGAACGATACCCTCAACAGAACCGCTTGTGCGGTAGGAGAGACCTCCTTCGGAAAGATCAAAGGCTGAGATTATGCTGTATTCGATGTCCTTTTTGCCTGTACCTACTGTATATATAGTATCCGCCGAGCAGTAAACATTGCTGCTTGAACCAAGCACTGCTTTTACGGACGGTGTTATTTTTCCACCCAGCTTTATCGCGGAAACTACTGTGTAGTCCGTGCTGTTTGCTCCGGCGGGAATGGTTATATCGTTTGCCGCCAGATAGTTCTTTTTCCCATCAATATAATAGGCAGGCACAAAGCTGTCAAGATCAGCCTGTGTGTCCAGAGGCTTCACACGATAATCCGAATATGCTGTTACCATGTAAAGCGTACCGTTCACAAGCCTTGAAGCCGTGTAACTGCCATTTTGCTTATATGATGCAATTTTTACCGGAGCTGCGGCGTCGCTGACATTATATATGTCAACGACGGTATTTGTGCGGCTTGCCGTTTTTACAACGCCTGTTGTACCTGACTGTGAACCTTCCGGTTCATACTCCATCGCATCTGCCTGTTCTATTGAACCTGCCGTGCCTTTCTGGTCTCCTGAATCCTTCTGTTCACTGTCTGTCGTACCTGATGTGTCCGTCTGACCTGTTTTTTCATCGTCCGCAGGATACTGATAGTCGGAATCAGATTCATCCGATTGGTTAGAATAAGCGTCGTCAGCTGGAACATTGGACGCTGATGCAGAATCTTCGGTATCTGAGGAATTGGTAACGGATGTGTTCGTTCTTCCGTTTATGACCTGTATCTCCTCGGTCTCTCTTGAAATCAGTATTACACTGTCGCCATCGATATATAACTCAACAGGCGGATCGAGCGTGCTTTCTATTTCTGAAATTACTTCCATTGTTTCAAGTGAAACGATGTACAGTGTGTTGCCTTTTAAGCAGTACATATAACTTCCGTCACACTTTGTAATGTCCGCCTCCGAGATATTTTTACCGCTCTTATCGGTAAAATCATAGGAGGAAGTATCGGTAAGCGTATCCTCCGGGGGTGCCGCAGAATATTCTATAGGATCGCTTGTGTCTGTACCGGGAACGGCAGTTTCCGCTCCGAGACCAAGCTCATCATCAATAGTTCTGTCTGTATCGGGAATCCCACTGTCCGTATCTCCGCTGTTCAGGTTGATACCCGTATAAATGTTGTACAGCTCATCATAATTCTCTGGTGAAACAGGAGGTGATACAGCTCCGTAGCTGATCATATCCTCGAGCTGTTCCTGCTCGGCTTGCCTTCCGTTATAAGCCAGCATACCCACCGTGAAAACGGCACAGGCTGCTGCTGCGGCCGCAGTCCTCATGATAATAGTACGACGTTGTGCAGTGACGCTTGGAGCATTTTTCATACTTCTGTGCTCCACGATCATTTTTGGCTGCTCGGTCCGCTCTTTGAGCATTTTTGCTATGCTCTGGGGGGAGAGTTCATCGGGAACCTCTTCCCTGCTTATAAGCTCGTTCAATCTTTCTTCAAACCTCATAATTCCGACCTCCTTTCCTTAGCGTTCTTCAAGCATTTTTCTCAGCTTTATCTTAGCGCGTGCCGCCTTTGAGCGGACGGTATTTGCAGATAATCCCGTCACTTTGGCGATCTCTTCGCTTGTATAGCCGGATACTACGCTTAATGATAAAACAAGTCTTTCGTCCTCACCTAACCGCCTGAACTCCTCCATTATTTCTAATCCGCCGTAATTTATCTCACGGGAAATCTTTTGTTCTACACCTTCAGCGTTTTCGAGATCGTCGATGTCCTGCTGGTAATCTCTTTTCTTTATATATTCCTTCTGCTTTCTTTTTATTTTTGCAGTCAGAATTTTGATTATCCAAGCCTTGAATGCTTTTTCGTCTCTCAGCTTTTTTATAGAGGAATAGGCTTCCAGAACTGTGTCACTAACCACATCGGAAGCATCATGCTGATTTTTAAGGTTTACCAGAGCTATATGGTACAATTCCTTGTAGACCAGGGAATACAATTCAGCAAACGCGTCAGCGTCACCATCCCGCGCTTTTTTTACGCGCTGGGAGAAATCCTCCGCATTCATCCTGCAATATCACCTCTCAACCGCTCTTTATATATCCGGTATTGATAATGACATTATACTGCAATTTCCTGCCTTTGTCTTTTCCTGCCCATGCCTTTCCTTGACCGCTCTGTCTTTACCCTTAAAAGACCTGTCATTAAAGTAGTGGCAAAAAAAGTCCGTTTTGTTGCATCGCCTTTTTACTTTTGGAGCATTGCACAAAAATTTCTTTGCACAAGCCAATTTGAAAAGCAGTTTGCACAAAACGGAGCTAATATTGCAATGTCATAATCATATATTTTTCACTCTAATACATTATTATAACAATTTTTATGCTGAATTTCAACCCTTACAGATAAAATTTACTCTTTCATAATTTTTTAATATGGTGTAAATTATAATTTACCTGCAATCTGCACGCCGTCGACGGAAAGAACTCCCGACTTAACAGCTATCTCCGCAGTGTGTCTGCCGTGTCCAAGACCCTCGGCAGAGTAAAATATCTCCCTGCTGTCCGATTTTGGGACGGGATACTCTCCGTTTACAAGCTCCCCGTCTATTTTTACGGAGATAATGCACTCCCCGTCATTTGCCCCGAACAGTCCGAAGCCGCTGCCTTCAAGATCAAGGGTAAGACTTTCTCCTGCGCCGCCCAGGGAAACAGTCCTCCGATAGTCGGCAAAACTGCTCATAAGGTTATGCTCCCAGCCGTCGGAATATCCAAAGCAGTCGTCTGTATCGTCATATCGGCTGACATATGTTCTGTCAAGTGGGAGTATCTCGATATTTCCGAAGCTGTTCCGGTCATATGAGCTATACAGCGCGGCTCGTCCTGCCCCGGAGGTGGGTTCAGAGCTTTTATAGGTGTATTCAAAAACCTGCTCTCCGTTTATCTGTCCGGAAATTTTTCTACCCTCTGCGGAAATGCTTACCCTTACCGGACAACCCTCCGGCTTGAAGCTTCCTTCCAGACGTGTATCCCTGTTGTGACAGAATTTCCATCTGCCGTCCTCATAAACAAGCAGCAGACAGCCGCTTGTGTCCATCGCCGCGAAATTATATCTGATACCGATACCTGCATAATTTTCGGAGGGGTGATCGCTTTTTTGGAGATATATGTCCGCGGACATTTTATAATTATACCATCTGTCGTCTCCGAAATTTGTGACCGGGTCGGGAGTTTCTCCCCATTCCATTGCTTTTGTTTCAGGAGTGATGATCTGTGTAAGCAGGTTTTTGCCGTTCACGTTCCGGACTTCAAAAGCTCCGCCGTAATCGGTGGTATATCTGGGAGCATACCCTCTTGACGGAAGATAGCTTTCCCCGTAATCTGAGTAGGAAAGATCATCATAATATGGCAGGGAAAGTATCTCAGAGCCCTTTACAGACACATTCGGGACAGGTATTTTTCCGGTATCAAGAGTTGTGACAGTTATCATGGAAAGCGGCTTGACGGTTACGGAAAAACCATATCCCCCATCTGTTTTTTCCGGAGTAACACTGCCTGCTTTCCGGAAGCAGCTTTCCTCTCCCGGACCGGATGTTTCCCATATCTCCACGGGACAGGAGGCTTTTTTCAGTCCGTCCTGCTCGAGATCATACACAAGCTCCTTATCTGTGGTGTTGATTATGACGGTGCTGTAGTCACCGGTGGAAACGTCGGCAGCAGTTGCGAAGCAGTGACCGATATTCACCAGAGAGTGACCGTCCCCGCCCTTTTCGCCGTCACAGAAGCAGGCGCCGTCGATAAAATGCCAGCCCTTTTTGAAAAAACGTCCGAAATGCAGAGCCATATAATATCCGCTGTCGAGACTGAAATAACCGCTCCATGGCTCGTCCGCTCTGATAAGCTGCTTGTGGCAGAAACGCACTCCGTCATAATAGGAAGCAGCAACGGGCTGATACTCGTACATGGTCATTTTTCCGCAGGGATACATTGCAGCTATCCTTGCGGCGATCTCAAGCACGCCGTTTATTCCTGCAAGTCCTGAACCATCAAAGCGTGCCGTTCCCTTTGAATAGCTCATGGGAGGGCTTCCCTCTGTAAACCAGACCGTTTTTCCGTACTTGTCTGCAAGGGTCATTACGTTTTCGGTAGAATGGCTCGTATAGTGGCTTCCGATAACGTCCACCGCCTGACGAAGCTCCTCGTCCGCCATCATCAGGTCTCCGATCTGCCAGGAGTTATCCTCGTCTGCGGCGACGATCTTTATCCGGGAAAAATCATAGGAACAGTCCTTTTCCGATTTAAGACGCTTGGAAAAATACTTTATCCATTCCCCTTCCACTGCACGCTCATTCCGGTTTACACTTACGAAATCAAATTTCAGACCGAATTTTTCATATGCCGCTTTGAGGGTTTCTGCATACCATCTGTATCTGGCGTCGTAAACGTCCTGAGAATCCGTTACCCACCGTGGCTCGCTCCAGAAAAGCATATCGAGAGTCAGGTCGGGATTTACCTTTTTAGCGTCTGCTGCCAGTATGTAACCTGCTCCTCTGGTAACATCGGCAGGCTCGTTCTCAGATCTTTTTACACATGGCTCAGTTCCTGATGTGGAATTTATATCCGCACCCATTTCAAGCTTAAGGTGAGTTATGCACAAGCCCTCCGCTCCGAAAATATGCTCTAATATCTCCCGGTATGCTTCCGGATTTTCATACTTGTAATCAAGAAGCAGCCGGGAGGAATTATTTCCGCTGACCATTCCTGCTCCCCAGTATTTTTTCCCGGTGTTTTTGCCATTGATACAAATTTTCATAAACATCCTCCAATACATCTCCGTCATAGCACCTCTATTCCATAAGTTAATATTCTATGAATAGTAATATATACCATGATTTGGCACATTATTTCTGTAATCTTACTGGGGAAAACCTTTCTGAAGAAAGGTTTTCCCCAGACCCCTTTCCAAAG
>JAFLUJ010000335.1 GCA_022511485.1 Oscillospiraceae bacterium
ACATTTTTATGATACGAAAGCTGCGGAGGAATTTAAGGCAATGCTTCCTCTTACGCTGGATATGTCGGAGCTTAACGGCAATGAAAAATATATTTACATGGATCAGGACTTTACGACCGCAAGCGAGAAAGTCGGTTCTATTAAAAAGGGTGAGCTTATGCTGTACGGAGGGAGCTGCGTGGTGCTTTTCTACGACAGCTTCAGCACTCCTTACAGCTATACAAGGCTTGGATATATTGATGATCCCGACCGGCTTGAAAAGGTTGTTGGTTCAGGCAGTGTGACGGTTGAGTTTACTCTTGAATAAAGTGATATGTTTGAAAATCAGAGATTTTCAAACTACGAGTTTTGTTTTCCTCTGTCATTTTAATAAGCAGAGATATTACGGCAACTCCCGTAGGTTATTTTTCAAATTCGGAAGGCTTGACGGAAGCGGTGCAAAAGGCTTATAATGATAATATAGGCGATGTCTGGAATGTTGATGTGTATTTCCGGATAACAAACCTCATATGATCTTGCAAAATATAAAACAAATGGAGGAACACTATTATGAAAAAGCTTGGTTTTGGTTTAATGCGTATGCCAACAGTGGACAAAACAAATCCTGCCGATGTTGATATTGAACAGGTAAAGAAAATGGTTGATCTTTTCATTGAAAAGGGATTTACCTATTTTGACACAGCTTTGATGTACAATGGATTTGCAAGCGAAGCTGTTGCTAAAGCAGCTTTGGTTGACCGCTATCCCAGAGACAAATTTACTCTTGCCACAAAGCTCCATGCGGGATTTTTTGGTTCCCTTGAAGAAAGGGATAAGGTCTTTAACGGTCAGCTTGAAAAAACAGGGGCAGGATATTTCGATTATTATCTTATCCATGGCATTGAAGGTGGTATGCTTGAAAAATACGAGAAATTCGATTGCTTTAACTGGCTTCTTGACAAAAAGGCACAGGGTCTTGTAAAACGTCCCGGATTTTCATTCCATGATACTGCGGAGATTCTTGACGAGATACTTACAAAGCACCCTGAAATGGAATTCGTTCAGCTACAAATAAACTATCTTGACTGGGAAAGTGAGTGGGTACAGGCTCGCAAGTGCTATGAGGTCGCTGTCAAGCACAACAAGCCTGTTATCGTAATGGAGCCTGTCAAGGGAGGAACTCTTGCCCGTGTTCCGGAAGAGGCCGAAAAGCTGTTCAAAGACTATGATCCCAATATGTCAGTGCCAAGCTGGGCGATACGTTTTGCAGCCTCCCTCGACAATGTTATGATGGTGCTTTCGGGAATGTCCAGCATAGAGCAGATGGAGGATAATCTCAGCTATATGGAGGATTTCAAGCCTCTCACCGAAAACGAAAAGGCGATGTGCTTCAAGGCAGCGGACATCATCAACGGACAAATTGCTATTCCCTGCACAGGCTGTTCCTATTGTACGGAGGGATGTCCTCAGAAAATCGCTATCCCGCAGTATTTTTCACTGTACAATGAGGATATGCGTGAACATCTGGAGGAAAAGGGCTGGACTATCAATTTCAGCAATTATGATTCTTTATCAAGAAAATTCGGAAAAGCAAAGGACTGTATAGCTTGCGGTCAGTGCGAGAGAGTGTGTCCTCAGCATCTTCCCATTGTGGAAAACCTTAAATCTGTTTCTGCACACTATGACCACTAATTTATACTATTCCTAAATCAGAGCATTGACAAGTCAATATTTTGATTCGCCGTATACATAAGTATACAGCGCGGCGGAGCAGTCGCCCAGGAAGCCGTTCAATACGTTCCCGCCAAAACCTCTGGTTTTGGCAGCCGCCTGATAGGGCGGCAAGTCAAATGCATGGGGCGGAAAGCAGGTTCGCCCGTACATCTTAAAATGCACGAATTAAGTCAGGAATTATTATGTTAGGAAATTTTGATTATCACAATCCCACAAAGCTGTATTTCGGTGATGAGTCACTGCAATACCTTAACACGGAGCTGAAAAACTACGGTAAGAATGCTATGCTTAAACGCTGAATAAAAATTGTTGATTTCCTTGTTGAAATATGGTATAATGGAACAAAATCAGTATCCGGTGTTCAAGTACAAGAAGCGCTTGAATTATATACTGCCCGCTACAGCAAACTATACAATAGTTTGCTGTGCCGCCTTTGGCGGCTATAAAATCATAGATTTTAGCGGGCATTATGAAGGTTGGCTCTGCGGCGCAGCTGCACCCATGGGCATTGCAAAGTGTTGAACACTTTGCAATAGAGCCTAGTATAAATACGGGGGCATAATGTTATGATCAACATAAGAAAATTAGAGTCTGAACTGTGGGAATCTGCTGATCTTCTTCGTTCAGGCTCAAAACTTACATCCAACCAGTACTGTATGCCGGTACTCGGTCTTATTTTCCTGCGATATGCATACAGCAGATTTAATATAGTTGAAGCGGAAATCTTAAAGGATCGTCCTTCCAGAGGAGGCAGAGTTATGCCTGTGGAAGCAAGTGACTTTGCTGCAAAAAGTGCTCTCTATCTTCCAAAGGAGGCGCAGTACAATTATCTTCTGAATCTTCCGGAGGATATTTCTGCTTTAGAGATCACCAACAAGGACGGTCACAAAATGACCAGTCTTGGTGAAGTAGTAAATAATGCGATGCAGCTTATTGAAGAGCAAAGCGAACAGCTCGTAGGCGTTCTCCCCAAAAGCTATGTTGATTTTTCGGACGAAATTCTCTCGGAATTACTTCGCATCTTTAATAACAGTGCCCTTGATGAAGTGGGCGGCGATATAATAGGACGTATATACGAGTATTTCCTTAACAAATTTGCGAAAAACATTGCCTCCGATGATGGTGTATTTTTTACGCCAAAAACACTGGTAAAGATGATCGTAAATATTATTGAACCCCAAAGCGGGATCTTGCTTGATATGAAAACACTCAAAATGATACAATTTGATTATTCCTACAGCCTGCTTACGGCTTGAGGGGTAAGTTTTGAAACGAGGGGTAAGTTTGTAGGAGTGAAGTTTATGAGGGTACTTGATTTAGATATGGACTACTTCATGAAATCGGTCGCAACATCTGTTGATGAATCTACGCCTGAGCGGTTATCCGAAGAAGATTATGGTGATTGTGTTTGGACCGAGCAAGAAGTCAGATCTTTTCTTGAAGATAATCTTGGTTTGTCGAAAGAGAAAAAGGTACGCGGGAGGGTTGTTGCTGGCCATAATGAGTCACTGTTTTTCTGGAAAGAACTAATAGAGAAGAGCGAACTTATGACGCCTTTCGAAGTAATCCACGTTGACTCCCATGCTGATTTAGGATTTGGCGATAGTTCGTGGACACATATTTTAGATTACCTTCTGTGGTATCCCGTTGAAGAACGCTCTCAGCATCCAAGATATGTTGATCATTCTGGGCGATTAAGAGCAGAATGAATAGGAGACTATCTCCTGTTTGCAGTAGCATACCGTTGGATTTCACGCATCATTTATTGTGGTAATCCAAACGGAGAATGCAATGATTATCTTTTAGATACGTTAAAAGATTTCAAAGAGGAGCCTATCTGGGATAAGCCAGTTGAGAACACAATTCAATTGTTGTATAATCCTGAAATGGAGTTCCCTCAATATGACGATAGTGAGTATGAAAAACGTCAGTACATTAAAAAAAGTCGCAAGGAGCCAGAAGTTCCTTTTCTGATTATACCAACTATCGATGATGTTCATTTTGACGGTGATTTTGATTTTGCTGTACTCGCTCAATCTCCTAACTACACTCCCGCAAGCGCAGATTTCATAATGGATATTTTTCGAGAGTACATTATTGAAGAATAAACAAATAACGTCTCCGAGCCGATTTGGTTCAGAGGCATTTCTGCTTCTATGTGGTTATGCTTTAATCTCGGTGCCGTCCTTGAAGGTTACCCGGATGTCATCCTTACTGTGGATCGTGATGTAGTCGACCATTGCCAGCCAGTCGGTATACCGGAATTCTGTCAGTGGCTCTCAATCCCGAAGCTCCTGCAGGTAGTTTTCAATCTGATGCCTCCGGGCTGTGCGCTCGGTAATCAAGTCAATAACCTCTGCGTTTCGGGCCTTGGCCCTATCGAACCGAGCTACCAAGCCATCATAGCGTTTTTGGTAGTCAGTCTGATCAAGGGCGATATGGGCGTTCTCTTTGATGCATTCCTCGATGAGACCGGCAGCGATATTGATTTCTGTTTCCAGCTCAAGAAGTTCACAGTCAAGGGGACTGGTGTCGAGGCTCTTGGATAGGACCTGCTCGTGTATGACTATAAACTGTTCCTTTTCGTCAATGACGATATTAGCGGCGCGAAGGAACAGCTCTTTTATTTCATCCTCAGTGAGCGTTGGTGCAGCGCATTTCTGACCGTCATATTTGTGATTGCATTGCCAGATGACCTTCCGGTGCCGGTCGTTACTGTGCCAGACCTTTACACAAGATATAAAGAGGTTGTATGATCCTTATATTATGGGTTGGTTGTCTATTGATAAATTAGGGATTAGTATTATCAGGCTGCTTGACTTATCTGACTTAAAATGATATAATTCATAAAGGTAATATTTTGATTCAGGAATGGCATAAGCCCAAAAAGGAGAATAACGTCATGAAAAAAACACTTGAGTTGGTTCTCGCATTAGTGCTTTCGGTTTCATTGGCTGCCTGCGGCGGTAATGATCCGACGGTATCAGGATCGGAGGATACCGCAGGCGGTCAGGAGGTCGGTTCTGCGGACGGTGCTGACAGGGAAACTGTTCCGGTGGAGATAGCAAAAAGTCAGGGCGGAAATCCTATCACCGGTTTTGACAATGAGGGAAACCTCACCTACGGCGGCGATCCTTCCGCACTGGTTGTGGACGACACATTGTATCTGTATGTGGGTCATGACACAGCAACGGGTGATGCATATGTGATACCGGAATACCTATGCTACTCCACAAAGGACATGGTAAACTGGAATTACGAGGGTGTGGTACTGAAAATGACCGATGTTTCCTGGGCGGACAAAAATTCTGCCTGGGCAGGACAGGCTGCCCGTCATTACGATGAGACCGCCGGAAAGGATATGTACTATCTGTATTTCTGCTCCTGGGACAGCACCGACAGCGGCAAGCAATCCATAGGTGTGGCAGTATCGGACAGTCCCACAGGACCATTTGAGGATATTGGCGAGCCTGTTGTGAAGGGCTCCTTTACATCGGACGAGACCTCCGCCTGGAACGACATCGACCCCACCGTCTGGATCGAGGAGGACGAAAACGGTGAGGAACATCGTTATCTTGCCTGGGGAAACTCCAAGCTTTATATCTGTGAGCTGAATGAGGATATGATCTCCGTCAAGGATTACGATGGAGACGGTCAGATCACATTCAGGACAGACGTCCGCAGCAAGACGCTGCCGGACTCCTTTACAGAAGCTCCCTGGATATATCGCCGTCAGGACGAAAACGGAAAATATTACGGGGACTACTATCTGTTCTATGCCTACGGCTGGCGCGAGCAGATGGCATATGCCACTACCGGCGACCTGATGGAGGGACGGCTCTACTTTCAGGATACTATAATGAAGCCTTCCGCTACATCAAACACAAACCACATGGCTGTGGTAGACTTCCTGGGAAAGACCTGGTTTATTTATCACAACGGTTCTTTGCCCGGAGGCAGCGGTTTCAGGAGGGTCGCCTGTGCAGCGGAGGTCAGCTTCTATCCCGACGGAGCTGTAGCGTATATTGAAGAAACAGCCGCAGGCGTGTCCGGCACTGTTTCAACTATCACCGCTCTGAACGGGGAGACTCTTGCCCATGAATGGTTCAATAATGCAGCCTCGGACGATATGTATCCTTATACAGATATAGCTCTTGGAAGCGGTCTTGACAGGATCACCGAGCTTGACGAGCAATGGGAGATCGTGGCCGGAAAGGCTGATCCCGGCGATGTATACACTGTATCTATAGAATCCAACAATAAGGCAGGTCTTTATGTTACGGTCAGGGACGGCGATGTCGTCCTGTGTCAGGACTTTGACGGCAGAATGGCACAGTCCCAGACCTTCCGCACGGTGGAGGGTCTTGCAGGGGAAGGAGTATCCTTTGAATCGCTTTCTGAACCCGGAATGTACCTGACACTGTCCGGCGGCAAGGCATCTCTTACCGCAGGGGAGGACGCGGATTCGGTTAGTTTTATGATATTAGAAGCAGAAAGCCGGAAGTGAGAAGCAAGAAGGACGATCATGTATCTTGTCTCTTAAGGCAACACCGCACAACTACCGCCTGACAGCTTTGCACGTCATATACTTGC
>JAFLUJ010000336.1 GCA_022511485.1 Oscillospiraceae bacterium
GCTGTCATCTACATGATATACCTTCATCTTATCAGTACAGCTGCTCATGATCTTGGGTATCGGCATTTCAATTTCCACGCTTCCGTTCTCCGGAAGCTTTACAGGCTCTTTGCTGTCGGCATCGTAAATGCTTATTTCAAATGGATAGCATAAATAGTATGAAGCATTTTCACCCAACTGCATCATAACTGATTCCGCATCCTTACGTGACGCATCGGAAGAAACCAGCCACACATCTGCTGAGTTTTCAAGATGTTCTTTGCTTATCACTGCATGAGCATTTCCTCCCGACATACCTTTCAGCAGGCAGTTCAGGGTTATTTTTATATCCTTTTTGCTCTTTGATTTCGCAGACGTGGATTTGGAGCTGCTGTTCTGTGAAGCTTCTCCGCCAGCATTTTCCTGTTCGCCTGATCCTGTGCTGCCATTTTCCTGACCGTCAGCATCGCTTCCGGATACCGATTCCTCTGCAAAAGCCTCTGTAAAGACAACTCCGTTAAGTCCCGGGGTAAAGGTTATCATTATTGATGCAGCAAGGAATGCTGACAATGCTTTTATCAAAACAGGTCTGTCTGATATGACTGCTTTGCAGTCTTCAATTGGTTCAGGCTCTTCCGGACGTACAAGTACAGCGCCAATGTCGCTTACAAGGCGTTTCGTACCGCATATAGCTGCCAGAAGCGACACACATGGAAGCCACAACAGCGGATTGTTTTCCGCGGTGCTGTCAAGACGTTCTATAAGAGATCTCTGTACCCCTTCAGATCTCCGCACCGATTTAGATTTCCGTGCCCCATTGTTCTGATCCATAAAAATACCTCCGTAAATAACTTTGCGGGCGATATACTTCCCTTATACAAGCTTATACTGTATAGATCTCGCCCTCAAGATCGGGTGTAGCAGAGATAGCATTTGCTTCGTCGGTGTCGATGTGCATTGCACGTGCAAATTTGTCAGAAACGCGGCATACCACATCTCCGAGGATAGCTTTTCTGCCGTTTGTATCTACCTTTACATATACTACGTCCTTATCCTTTACGCCAAGCTCCTCAGCATCGGCAGGAGTAAGGTGGATATGTCTCTTTGCAACGATAACGCCTTCCTTAAGCTCTACCTCACCGCATGGACCTACAAGCTTGCATCCGGCAGAACCTGCAACGTCTCCGCTTTCACGGATAGGTGCAGAAAGACCTATTGAACGTGCGTCTGTAGCGGAAAGCTCCACCTGAGTTGCAGGACGTACAGGTCCGAGAATGGATACTCCGGGGAGAGACTTCTTAGGACCAACGACCTCGATCCTTTCCTCGCAGGCATACTGACCCGGCTGGGAAAGATCCTTTTTCTTAGTAAGGGAAGCTCCCTTGCCGAAAAGTATTTCCAGATCCTCCTGAGTAACGTGAACGTGACGAGCAGAAGTTTCAACAATAAATTTTTTTGACATATAGATTCCTCCAAATGAAAATGTTCCATATATAGTATACTACATTTAGAAAAAAAGGTCAAGTATTGGTTTAAGAACCAGCCCTGTTTAAATGTTAAAAATATTAAAATTTTTTGTAAATAGACTTGACAGATGTAATCGTATAATATACGATTGTATTAGAATAGTAATACAGGAAGGTGATGCAATGCAATGGGATTTTAATTCAACAACACCTGTTTATGTACAGATCACCGAACAGATAAAGCTCAGTATAGCGATAGGCGAGCTTAAAGCGGGAGATAAACTGATGTCCGTCCGTGAGCTTGCTGCCGAGGCGGAAGTCAATCCCAATACAATGCAGAAAGCCCTTTCCGGATTAGAAAGGGAGGGTCTGCTTTACACCCACAGGACATCAGGCAGATTTGTCACAGAGGACAGCGAACTTATTGCAAGGCTTCGGGAACAGCTTGCCGCGGAGCAGATCAGCACATTCCTGAAAAACATGGACAAGCTGGGTTACACCGCGGAGGAAACATCGGATATGCTGAAAACATTTCCCGGAAAATAATGTGAAGACAAAGGTAGAATTTTTTTCAAAAAATCAAGTTGGCAAGCGCAGACTTATGTGATACAATATCGTTGTGAAAGAAGTGATGCTCCTGCGGGAGCATGGTCACAAAGTGAAAGGAGTGAGCATTTTTCCTTCGGGAAAAATGGTATAATATCATGCTGGTAGAATGTAACAATCTGTTTAAGAATTACGGAGGCAAAAACGCTCTCAATAATGTAAGCTTTGCTGTTGAGAAAGGAAAAATAATAGGACTGCTCGGACCAAACGGCAGCGGCAAGACCACACTGATAAAAATACTGAGCGGACTTCTCACAGCTTCCGGAGGGAGCATAACCATTTCCGGAGATCCTGTCGGTATCGAAACAAAAAAGATAGTTTCCTATCTTCCGGAGCGCACCTATCTCAGTGAATGGATGAACGTAAAACAGACAATAAACTTTTTCAGTGACTTTTACACGGATTTCAGCGAAGAGACCGCTTATGATATGCTGAGCAGACTTAATATCGACCCGGGTGAAAAGCTTCGCACAATGTCCAAGGGAACAAAGGAAAAGGTACAGCTTATTCTTGTGATGAGCAGAAAGGCGTCCCTTTATCTTCTTGACGAGCCTATCGGAGGCGTTGACCCTGCCGCCCGGGACTACATACTGAAAACCATCATTTCCAACTACAGCGAGGATTCCTCTGTAATTATCTCCACACATCTTATAAGTGATATTGAAAATGTGCTGGACGAGGTAATATTCCTGAAATACGGTGCTCTCATGCTGCATATGACAGCCGATGAGATAAGGGAACAGCACGGCAAGTCGGTGGACGCGCTGTTCAGGGAGGTGTTCGCATGCTGATAAAGCTTCTGAAATACGATATTCTGGCGGATTACAAAAAATACTGTGCTGTATATATAGCCATGCTGGCAGCAAGCGTAATGCTGCTTTTGTCCAGAAATATGTATATTGATTCTGAAATTTTCGGTTATGATGTATTAGTAGACCTTATCAGCTCTGCATTAACGATACTTTCGGTTGCCGCCTGTGTTATGGTACTGGTATTTTCAATATCCAGATTCTATAAAAACCTTGTCCGTGACGAAGGATATTTAATGCATACACTTCCGGTACATACATGGGAGCTTCTGCTGTCGAAACTTATGGCAGTGTATATATGGACTATCTCCACAGTTATCATGGTGATCATGTGTATCGGTATATCCACACTTGGTGATGTTGATCTGTCTGAGATCATATCTGATCTTATAGAATTTCTTGATTTTCTTTTTGAGACCAAAGGAGCAATGATCTATATTGCTTATGTGATACTCACACCGTTTTTCGCGATGTCCATCATATATTTTGCTTTTGCTTTAGGAAATCTTTTCAGCAAAAATAAGCTTGGAGCATCCGTGTTAATGTACTTTGCGATAAAGTTTGCCGAAAATATGCTGACCGGCATAGTGAATTTTTTTGCTATTGCTGCTGCTTCAAACAGGGAATCATTAGAATCATTGTCTTTTCTTAATAATTTTGTTTTTGCAAGATTTATGCTGTCCGTTATTTTATCGGCGGGATATTTCATAGCTGCCGAACGGATATTTGCTAAAAAGCTTAATTTAGAGTAAAAATATAAATCATAATTTAGCTTAGTACCTCTGTACTTCTACTGGGGATGACCCTTTTTCGGTTGGCTATCGCAAAAGAAGGTTTCACCAAACGGGAATTTGTCTCTGTGACCTTTGATTAAAGTCCAAAACTTAATTGTATATATTCATCAGTTAAAGATTGCGTATAATTTATTGGATTGTATATTTTTTTACCATTATCTGCAATAGTCATATAATTTCCATTATAGTTAATCTCATTCTGTGCAGTATCAATTTTTATGGTAAGCTCAAAATCCATAACATTCCACCAATTATATTGATAACATCTAATCGAAATAGGTTTTTCTATGGGTGTACCCAATATTTCTAATGAATAAATCCCATATTCGCCGGCACGGATTGAAATGCCTGCTGTCCCATCATCAAACATCTTTGATTTTCCAGAACTATGAAAGTCAATTTTATTTTCTTCAATGGAATAGGCTTTATTATCAATTTCAATTTCAATATTACCCTTGATTCTATCTCCTAAATATAACCGATAGTAAATTGGTTTATATAGTATGCATAGTGAAAAACATAATGTCATAATTAGGCATATTGTCAATATGATTTTTTTCTTAGCCATTGTTTAAACCTCACAAATTCCGATTTGGTTTATCGAGCAGTTACCATACAAAAAAATCATACCACAAAACTCCCAAAAAGTCAAACTGAGGATTGAGAGTAATCAGAGAGTATAGCAAGGTACCGTCTAATGGCTATCCAAAAGTTATTAGACTGCGAACAAAGCCACATCTCGTTCAGAGGGAAAAATCCTCCGAAACCTCCTCTGCATATTAATTTTGCAAAATCTCTTGCAAAATTGCCAAAAGGTGATATAATATAATTAAGAAAACATCAGGGAGGTAAGCTCATGGGCGAAAAATTCATATCGGCAAAGTTGGACATAGTATTCAAGAAGCTTTTCGCTGAGAATACTGACATACTAAAGGAATTTTTATCCGATATACTGGATATTCCCATAGAAAAAATAAATGGTATAACCGTACTTAATCCGGATATTCTTCCGGAAAGCATCGGAGAAAAAAGCTACCGCCTTGATCTACTTCTTGATGTGGACGGAAAATTCATCAACATTGAAATGCAGGTACGTTCTGAGAAGCACTTCGGTGACAGGGTACTGGTTTACTGGTCGAAGATGTACTCTAAGCAGCTTGACAGCGGGGAGCCTTACAGCAAGCTAAGACCCTGCATAGTGATCACCATTGTTGATTTTGATCTTTTTGACCATGAGGACTATCATTCCGAATTTGGCGTCTGGGATGTGGAACACGAAAACAAGCTTTCAGACAAGATGGCTATACATTTCTTTGAGCTTAACAAGATTCCAGAAGATATTGAGAAAAACAAACGCAAGGAGTTATGGCTCCGGTTTATAAGAGCAGAGAGCAAGGAGGAATTCGATATGTTGGAAAACACAAATGTAGCCGGTATCCAGAAAGGCATACAGGCAGTATATAAAATGAGTGCAGATGAACGGACAAGAGAACTTATCCGCATGAGGGAAAAGGCTCTGCATGATGAGGCTTCTCTTCTTGAAGAGGCAAAAGAAGAAGGCAGAGCAGAAGAGCGCAATTCCATCATTGCAAAAATGCGTGATAAGGGTATGACAGATGAAGAGATCAACAGTATTTTATTTAGTTGATACCGCCTGTACTTATGATATGAAGCTTGCGTAATGTCATAAGTACTATGGCTTACTTACGGCAAAGACCATAAGTAAAAAGCGGCGCACTTGTAAGGGCATGCGCCGCTGAAAACAGCCTGTCACTTTTGGAATATGACAGGCTGTTTGTGCATATTCAGGCAGAAGTATTGCAAGAGTAGATTTAAAATACTTCTTTTCCGATAGCCCACATCAAAAGGGTCTCCCCCGATAGGAACACAGAAATACTACGTTAAATTATAATTTATCTTACTTGCAATTACATATAAAATATGTTATAATATACCTATTCGATTAATGAAAGGATCTGTTAATATGGTAGTTATTGAAATGGAAAACGGGAAAAAAATCAAGCTGGAGCTCTACCCGGACATCGCTCCTATCACAGTTGAAAACTTTGAAAACCTGGTTAAGCAGGGCTTTTATGACGGACTTATCTTCCACCGCGTTATAAAAGGATTCATGATCCAGGGAGGCTGTCCCGACGGAACAGGTATGGGAGGTCCGGGACATCAGATCAAGGGCGAGTTCGCTTCCAACGGCGTCAAGAACGATCTGAAACACACCCGCGGAGTTATCTCAATGGCACGCTCCATGATAAAGGACAGCGCAGGTTCACAGTTCTTTATCATGCACAAGGATGCTCCTCACCTCGACGGTGAATATGCTGCTTTCGGAAAGGTAGTCGAGGGCATAGAGGTAGTTGACGAGATCGCCGAAACAAAGACCGGCATGGGAGACAGACCAGTAGAAGAGCAGAAAATGAAAAAGGTCTATATCGAAGAATAAAAAAACAAGTGCTGTTGTATATGGTAGTTTTATAAATGTATTATATTATGAATGGTAAAGCAGATCATGATTTAGTATATTATCCCTGCACTCCTATCGGGGGAGACCCTTTTGAAAAAGGGTCATCCCCCGAACCCCCTCACTAAAACTTTTATATATTTTTGAAGCTGGAGGGCA
>JAFLUJ010000337.1 GCA_022511485.1 Oscillospiraceae bacterium
AAAGTACAATAAGACAAATATTTCTTTGTGCATATCTACAAAATAGAAATATTTTTTTATTGCTATTGACAAATGAGTTTAAGCTGTGTATACTGTATATAGTAGGTATACACAGTATACACTGACCGCAGCAAGCGGCATGATCTGCCGTAAAAAGGAGGAATGTCATAGTGAATCTCTTTATTAATGCCGCAGGAGACAAGCCCATGTACGAGCAGGTCAAGGACGGCATTAAGGAGGCAATACTTAAAGGCGAGCTGAAAGCCCACGATCTTATGCCCAGTGTAAGACAGCTTGCCGCCGACCTGAATGTCAGCATGATAACCACCAAAAGAGCCTACGCCGACCTTGAACGGGAGGGGCTTATATATACAGTAGCCGGAAAGGGCACATTCGTAAAGTTAGAGGACGTCACCGTCATGCAGGAAAAAAATATCGAAGAAGCTATGGAGCAGTTCCGGAAGCAAACAGAGCTTCTTAAAAAGCAAGGCGTCCCGCCGGAACGTCTTGAAAGTGAAATAAGATCAATTTATGGAGGTAATGATAATGAATAACATTCTTGAAATAACCGGACTGTCAAAAAGCTATAAGGACTTCACACTGGACAATGCCGGATTCACAATTGAACCGGGAACAGTAATGGGACTTATCGGACAGAACGGAGCAGGAAAGACCACAATTATACGTCTCATCATGAATATGACAGCCCGTGAAAGCGGAGAGATAACCGTCTGCGGACTTGACAATATCAGAGACGAGATCGCCGTCAAAAACAAGATCGGATTTGTCTCCGACGAGTGCTATCTGTATTTCAATACCACCCTTGCAAGGACAGCAAAAGCCTGCGCCGCAGCCTTTGAAAACTGGGACGGCGAAAAATTCTCCGGACTTTTAAAAAAGTGGGGACTTTCCGAAAAGAAAAAGGTAATGACCTTTTCAAAGGGAATGCAAACCAAAGCAATGCTTGCAGTAGCCCTCTCACATAATGCAGAGCTTCTTATCCTTGACGAGCCTACCGCCGGACTTGACCCAGTAGCAAGAATAGAGGTTCTCGACATACTCCGGGAGTTTGTTTCGGACGGCAATCATTCCGTTTTGTTCTCCACACATATCACAGGAGACCTTGACAAGATCGCCGACGTAATAACCCTTATCATAGACGGCAGGATCAAGGAATCCACAAGCATTGACATGATCGAGGACAAATACGCCGTAATAAGCGGCTCAAGCGACAAGCTCACCCCGGAAAACGAGCCGTTCACCATCGGTCTGCGGAAGCTCAGCACCGGCTTTGAAGCTCTGGTAAAGCGTGAGGAGCTTCCCAGATTTAAGGGAGTGTCCAAAAGGAATCCCAATGTAGAAAATCTTCTGACCTTTTCAATTTGGGAGAATAACAAAAACAAAGAGGAGAAATAAATATGACCGCTGCCGAAAGAAAAAGAGCCCTCATGATAGAAAAAACCTCCCGTATGTACGGCACAATGGGAAGTGTAAATAGTATGCTTGCCATTCTGACAATAGGAATATTGATATGTGAAGTCTGTATGTTTTTCATTGCAGCTCCCGGACAGAAGTTTTTGGCTGTCTTTTTATGGCACAGCTTGTTTCTGCCAATACTTTCCGGGCTGGTCGTTATAATCAATACACACCCCATAGGTACTACGGGATATGTAATTGAAGAAAATGTATACGTATCCACCCCGCCTAACCACACAGAAAGATTTCTCTGCATCCTCCCTTTTGAAGCAAAGGATTATTTGAATCTTTATTTTACAAGCTTTGAAAAGCAGCTTGCAGTTATTACCGGATCTGTGATATTTCTTCAGATCGCAGCAGAATTATTCAGACCAGAAGACTACACCATAAAAGGCGAATATATCGGAATATGCTGTCTGACATCTATCCTTTATGAAGTGCTTCTGATGATAATTTTACTTACCGGAATAAGAGTAATTTTCGCGATATTGATAATACACGCGCCTGCGATACCGTTAGTACACTTCTGCACTTATGTAGACGGTCTTCCGGAGAAATCCCAAGCCGATATAATGGAAATATTCAGACCCCTTGATATTTTTTCGGGAGCGTCCGGGATCATTATCATGATAATAATTGCTGCGGCTATGGCATTTATCGGAGAGCTTTGTCTCAGACGCAAAACAGATGTATCATGGAATATAAAAAACACCACATGAAAGGAGGAAATTTTCCCTTAACGGAAAATGATGATTGATATGACTGTCACCGAAAGAAAAAGAGCCTCCCGGCTCGAAAAAACCGCCCGTATGTACGGCTCAATCGGAAGCTTAAATAAAATGCTTGCCTTTCTGACAATAGCCACATTGATAATTGACATAGCCATGTTCCCCATCGCAGCTGAGGACGACCAGCTTTTTGCTATCTTTTTTTTGCATGGATTGCTTATGTCAATGATCTCTGCATTGATCGTTATGATGAATACATACTTCATAGGAGATACGGCATTTGCAGCTGACACAGGCAATATTACGCTGTCCGGTTCTGCATATTCGGGAAAATTTCTCTGTACTCTCCCATTTGAAGCAAAGGATCTTTTTGATCTCCGTTTCATGCAATTTGAAAAGCAGCTTTCTGTTGTTGCCGTATCTACGGTATTTCTGCAAATTGCAGCGGAAGTCCTGAGATCGGCAGGCTACACCATAGAAGCCGAATATATCGGAATATTCTGTTTTGCAACTATATTTTACGAAGTGCTTCTGCTTATCATCACACTTACAGGAATGAAGTCTCACTATGCAATAATTGTAATGTTTGCTCCTACGATCCCGATAATAATTTTCTGTGAATATATGGACGGTCTTACTGAGGAAGCCGCTGCCGAAACGATGAAAATATTCAGTCCCCTTAATATTCTTTCGGGAGTACCCGGTATCATTATCATGATAGCCGCCGCTGCTGCTATAGCGTTTATCGGAGAGCTTTGTCTCAAGCGCAAGACGGTCGTATCCTGGAACATAAAATAACCGGAGGGTATGAAAATGAAACTATCCTTTAAACAAAAAATAAAATTGTCCTTCGCTGTTGAAGGACCGTATGTAAAATTGTGTACCACAGCTCTGCCATTAATATATCTTTCATGGCTGCTGGTGGGCGATCCCGATTCATTGGAAATGTCAAATATTTTTTATTGGGTAGGTATGCCGTTTTACGGACTGTGTCTGTCCGTCTATCTTATGGTGTCCTACAACTTTCAGGGGATCAGATTTTTGAAGACACTTCCGGTAACAAATAACGATATTTCCGACATATCCGCAATAGGTCTTGTTACAACGTCAGCCTCTGCCGTTCTTAGCCAGACAGCCCTCACTGCCTTGACCTCCCATCTTTTCCTTATGCCTTACTTTTTATGCATGGACGCTGCACTGACGGCGATCGCATCTGCTTATGCACCGTTCTATATGAAAACCAATTATACAAGGTTGATCCGTGCTGACGAAGCAGAATACAAAAAGAAAACAACAAGGGCAATTATTACGATGATAGTATATTTTATCGCGGGAGCAGCAGTTTCGACCCTGATAATATGTCAGGCAGTCAAAAACGACATCTCCTCTGCCGGAATATGGCTTGCAGTCATATCAGTGATGTCAATGATAATATTCGTATCCTCAATGATAGTGTGCCACAGAATAAATATCAGCGTGGAGTGCTGACAGCTGGCACAGGATATTTGGGCAGCACTGCACAGCTATTTTGCAGTGCTGCCTTAATTTCTGCACGATTTAACAGGACGTCCTGTATCTGCTTATTTTATCAAGGATGTCCACAAACCGCTGATCTGTGCGGATCGCGTCATATCTGTCCCACTGGAGCTTGTTATACAATTCGTCACACTTAGTAAAGGTAAAGTTTTTTGCAGTGTCAGTAAGATCAAATTCAAGTCCGTTTATCAGCAGGGATGTGTAAGTCCCCTTTTCCGGAAGAGTGTCATTCATCACAGCATACTTTGCCGCCAGTTCAAGATGGGACAAAGCCTCGCCATGTCTTCCGATCAGCATATCCATCGCTGCCATGTACCTGTACATATCGGACATCCGTACACTGTAGAAATAATAATCTCCCTTTTCAAAAATCGTTTCAAAGATCGTTATCATCTTTCCGATCATCTCAATGCGGTCTTCTGTAGCCAGCTCATCGTCCTCGTAATTCAGGTCGGACAGCGGAATAATTGTATGGTACATAACATCAGCAAGGCTCAGTATGGAATCCTGTAGAAACCTTTTTCTCTTTTCTCCTGTATAGAAATTATCCAAGATAGTTGTTCTGCACGCCCATATGCCGGGAAGGCTTTCCGCAAGCCCGATGGCTTTTTCTTTTTCCCCGACCTTGTCGTAATAAAAGCTCAGCTCCTTTATAGTGCCGATCTTCAAATTCAGATCATTACAGCTTTCAAGAAGCCTCTCCCCGACTTTTATCGCTTCCAGCGTATTCTGACGTATCTCCTCTTCCGTAAGCTCCCGACCGTCCTTCTCCATACAGCTTGCCAATGAAGCCGCATAGGAAAAAAGAAGCTGTTCATTTCTGGGATACCGTTTCAATGCCTCTCCGAGCAGAGTGATATTTTTATCCACACGTCCCTGTGAAAAATTGACTTTATACTCCTGAATGATCTCCTCGATATTGCTTTCGTCCCTGATCTTATCCATTCCGATAAGATCGTCAAGAGTTACGTCAAAATAATTCGCAATAGCGGGAAGCATCGTAATATCCGGATATGTCGCCTCACTCTCCCAACGGCTCACCGCCTGAGGAGATACCCCCAGCACATCAGCAAGCTGTTCCTGAGTAAGACCCTTTTTCTTTCTCAGACCTTTTAAATTTTCGCCAAGTAATATCATAATATCAACTCCATGTTTTTTTCAGAAGCTTCTGATATTATGATACAATATATTTTCCGATTTGTCCATATCACATTTGTTGAGAAAAACTAAACCATACTGAGAATATATATACTTATCCCGTCATACGTTTTTCTTAAAAATATTATTATTCTTCTTGATTCTTTCCTGAGCAGTTCACAGTATATCTGTGCACCATTGCTGAGTTTTTTATATCCGAGTATAGATCTCATTTGGTAATACGGGAATCCCTGATCTCTTTAGCTTCATGGAAAGCAGCTAATTCCTCAATTGCAGCATCAATACCTTTGTGATCATTAAAATCCGGATTGAATATATTTCTTTCTTTAATAATAAATTTTTTGGCCTTCCAGTCCATCTTGCAATCTAAATAACCTACAAATTGATTTCCTACAAGAATTGAAAGAGGCCATTTCATTCCCTTTTTCTTAAAATATTCAAAAGAAAATGAATAATCGAAAAATGTATTAAGCTAGGTCTTGTCTCTTACAATTGTATCCATTGGTGAAATAAGCCTAACCTCACGATGATCCTCAGCTGCTTTTTCATTCAGGATATTCATTTTTGAAGAATGGATATAATAATTTTTACGACCGATCTTATATGAAAGCTGTAGTATCTTATTTTCAGATTCAAGCTCCTTAAAAACCGGAACAATATCAGCAGTCTTATATCCAGACAGATGAGAAACATGGACCGGGTCAGTCACTCCCAGGGACATTATCAGTTTTTCAATTATGCATTTTATCGCCTGTTTTTCATCAATGGAGTCTTTAGTCCAATCGGGAAAGCCCACTTTTTCTTTCAGTATCCAAATGGGTTCTTTGAAAGTTCCCGGATTTCTGCCGCATGTCATGAGATCTCCCTTGCGGCATAATCTGTAAAAAGCACGGAATATAGGCAAATCATAGCTTTGGTCGTGTTCCCGCCTGTATTTATTCCATTCAGAAGATAAATTCAAACTCTCCCATATTTGATCAGCAGTCGATCCATCGGATTCTGTTAAGCTCTCTTTCAATTCCCTTTCAGCAGCCTGAATTTCAGGGCTATCCCCCGCCGCAAGCCAGCTTTCATCGGAATATCCCCATCTTACAATACCTTTTGCAGCATTCTTATACAGCGAATACTCATCTCCTGGTACGAAGAACATATTCCGCTTAAATGTCCATGTTTCGACGACCTTAAAATCCTTATATGCAGCTATATCTAATTGTTCTGCTTTAAAATCTTTTTTTCTGTTCCAAAGCATTATATATTGGTTTAAATGTATAGCAGGATAAGGATCATATTGCAATCCGCAAAG
>JAFLUJ010000338.1 GCA_022511485.1 Oscillospiraceae bacterium
AGGATGCTTGACAAAAACACAAAGGTCACCGTTGCAGAGCTTGGCAACGACGCCGGTATCATAGGCGCAGCTTTCCTGGGCAATGCGTGATAAAACAGGTTCTTATATATTTTCAGAAAAGGGTGGGAACATAAATGAATATCGCAATTGCAGGCGGAGGAAGTATCGGGACTCAGTTTGCGGTGCACTGTGCCGAAAAGAGACATAGTGTTATAATCTATACATCAAATCCCACAGCATTTTATAATAAGCTCTGTACAGTGAATGAAAACAATAAGATAACACATATCGGAGAGATACAAGTAGCTACAACTGATGCAGCGGAAGCCTTTGCCCGGGCAGACTGGATATTTGTAACAGTAGCTCAGTACCGTCTGGCAGAGATCGCCTCCATAATATTTCCTTATGTAAAGCCGGGACTTAAGATATGTCTTGTTCCCGGTACAGGCGGCGGGGAGTGCATTTTTAAGAAATGCATTGACAGAGGTGCTGTAATATACGGTATCCAAAGAGTTCCGGCAGATTCGAGGATTCTGGATTACGGAAAATCCGTAATGACGACAAAATACATAGAACAGCTTCATGTGGCTGCATTTGATCCGGCACACACAGAGGACTGCGCTGATCTTGTATCCTACCTGACCGGAGTTCCATACGTAACGATGCCGAATTATCTGAATCTTACTCTTACGCCTTCCAATCCGATCCTGAATGTATCCAGACTTTATACGATGTTTAAGGATTATGACGGGTCAAGACCATATATAAAGATACCTCTTTTTTATGGAGAATGGGACGATGAATCCTCCGAGACTGCTTTTAAATGCGATGAGGAGATCAGTAAGATACGCAGCGCTCTTGATATGTTTGATCTGTCCTATGTCAGATCGCTTCAGGAATATTATGAGTGCGGATCTCCCGGGGAACTGACCGAAAAAATACGGAGCATTGAATTATTCAAGGAAGTTCCTGCACCTATGGCAGCGACAGGGATAGGCTGTATACCAAATCTGACAACGAGGTGTTTTATGAACGACTTTGGCTTCGGACTGTCGGTATTTATTCAGATAGCCGATTTTCTGGGCATTGATGCTGTCAATATGAAAACCATAATGAAATGGTATATGGGTTTGCCGGACGCGTCCTTGCGGGAGTTTAACTATCGGGACTATGGCATAAATAATATTGATGATTTTATTGATTTTTACAAAGTATGATAAATAATACTAATCCCTAATTTCTCAATAGACAAAGTCTATTGAGAAATCCGCCTGTACAGGCGGTTGTCAAAATCTATGATTTTGACGGGATTTAGTATTGAACGGCTTTCCCGGCGGCTGCGCCACCACGCCGTATGCAATACGGCGCATATTAACTATAGACTTTGTCTATAGTTAATATGGGAAATAGTATAAAAAGGAGTTTCCGTGTCATATCCAAATGGCTCGGAAGCTCCTTTAATTTTAGTATCTTTTAAGCTGCTCGTAAAAGTTTTCTCTTGTGCCGGCCATGATTACAACAATAATTTTGTTTTTTTCATGCACTACTTTATATGCAAGCTCGTAATTGGTCTTGTTGTAGAAAATATCATAGCCGTAGATACCGCTCAGATCACCTGTTTTTGCTTCACCGACTGTATAATCGGCGCAAATTTTGTCTATAGCCTCACGGTATAATGCTTTAAGCTTTTTGTCCTTTATTTTTTTCAGATACTTAGCGGCTGGAGGAAGAAAAATAACCTCTGTCATGTGTCAGCCTCCGAACCGAAAATATCTTCATATGATGAATATTCCCCGATGCCGGAAGCAGCGTCCTCTGCTTCGGCAATAAGCTTTTCTATGGCAGGACGAACTTGTGCCTGCTTCAACTTGAACTGTTTCAGAAGCTCGTCGCCGGACAATCCCTGAGAGATCAGATCGGCTAAGATCTGCTCGGCAAATTCGCCCCCGGATACTTCCTTTGCAGGACGAATGACAAGCTCGTTTCCGCGTAAAACGCACTCGGCTTTGTTTCCAAAACCAAGCTTTGAAAAATAACTGAGGGGTATGGTAATTTGCCTTTTTGATGAAATGCTTACAATTTTTTTATCCATAGAAACACCTTTCACAGCAACAGACATATTCTGACCTCCTTTATTATATGTCGTTTCCAAAAAAATATTCACAGAGCTTGGTTTCTTGGTATCCTTGTTTATTATACTTCATTATTCATAATTTGTCAAGACCATTTTGCTTGTTAAAAAATTATGTATTGAAATATTTCCGAAAGTGTGATATAATTTGTTTGCAGACCCCGTATATACATATTTGGAGGTACGCTGATGAGTAAATTTGATTTTCTGAGCTTTGCTCCGGACGGGATCTTTCCCGGTGCGGAGGAATTCATGGCAAAGCAAAAGGAGTATGCTTCCCTGAAAAGAGAGGAGCTGGAGGGTATCCCGGAAAACGAGATCGTCCTTGCAGTCACGTCCTGGATCGAGGGAAAATTCTCCGAAGACTGGTCGGATATGTGCGATGTGATAAATTCGCTTCCTACGCCATGTCTTAACCTCTATTGCGCAGATTATGTTACTAAGGAGCTTCTGAACGGAGGCTTCGCTCAGGCATTTTTCAATTCCTCAAGGGATTATATAGGAGCGGCAGCAGAGGGCTTCCGTGCTCTTGATTATCCCGAACCGGCGGACATTATCGAGGATGCCTTAAAAATCAATTTCGACAGCGGAAAAAAAGCTTCCGGACGAAGTATTGAGGACTTTCTTGACTTTGCAGGCGGCGACGAGTATGACAGCCTCGATAAGGATTTCTGCAAAGCCTTCGATGAAAAGAAATTTGACAAGCTTGCTTACAGTTACATAATGCACTATAAAAAATATTTCGGGGAAGAATAAAAAAATCCCCCATAGAAAGGATAGATCAAAAATGTTCAGTGATTCGATTAAACAGGGAGCTAACAATGCTCCCCACCGTGCGCTTTATCATGCGCTTGGCCTTACAAGAGAGGAAATTGACCGTCCCCTTGTTGGTATCGTAAGCTCCTATAACGAGATTGTCCCGGGACATATGAACATCGACAAGATCGTGGACGCTGTAAAGCTCGGAGTTGCAATGGCAGGGGGAACTCCTATCGTTTTTCCGGCAATAGCTGTCTGCGACGGTATCGCAATGGGACACCGGGGAATGAAATACTCCCTTGTAACACGCGACCTTATTGCAGATTCTACAGAAGCAATGGCTCTTGCCCACGGCTTTGACGCTCTTGTAATGGTTCCCAACTGCGACAAGAACGTTCCCGGTCTGCTTATGGCAGCGGCAAGACTGAATATCCCAACTATTTTCGTCAGCGGAGGTCCTATGCTTGCAGGCCGTGTGGATGGAAAGAAAACAAGCTTCTCCAGTATTTCCGAGGCAGTGGGACAATTCGCTGCAGGAGCTATCGACGAGAACAAGCTTGAAGAGTACGAGAAAAAGGGATGTCCCACCTGCGGATCGTGCTCCGGTATGTATACAGCCAACTCCATGAACTGTCTTACCGAAGTTCTTGGAATGGGTCTTAAAGGAAACGGAACTATCCCCGCTGTTTATTCCCAGAGGATCGAGCTTGCAAAGCACGCAGGCATGAAGATAATGGAGCTTATCGAAAAGGATATAAAGCCTCTTGACATTATGACCGAAAAGGCATTTATGAACGCTCTTACTGTTGATATGGCTCTGGGCTGCTCAACAAACAGTATGCTGCACCTGCCGGCTATCGCTCACGAGTGCGGAATTGAAATAAACCTTGATGTGGCAAACGAAATCAGCTCAAAGACCCCGAACCTCTGCCACCTTGCGCCTGCGGGACATACCTATATGGAGGAGCTTGACGAGGCTGGCGGCGTTTACGCTGTAATGAACGAGCTTTCCAAGAAGAACCTTCTTAACCTTGACTGCATGACGGTCACTGCTAAGACGGTGGGAGAAAATATCGCAGGCTGCACCAACAGGGATACAAACGTTATCCGTCCTGTTGAAGATCCATACAGCCAGACCGGAGGTATCGCAGTCCTGAGAGGAAATCTCGCTCCAGACAGCTGCGTGGTAAAGCGCAGCGCAGTATGTGAGGAAATGCTCGTCCACAGCGGTCCTGCCAGAGTTTTCGACTGCGAGGAGGACGCTATGACTGCTATCACAGGCGGAAAGATCAACGAGGGAGACGTAGTTGTTATCCGCTACGAAGGACCAAAGGGAGGTCCGGGTATGCGTGAGATGCTCAATCCGACCTCCGCAATTATGGGAATGGGTCTGGGAAGCAAGGTTGCCCTCATCACTGACGGACGCTTCAGCGGAGCTACCCGCGGTGCAGCCATCGGGCACGTTTCTCCCGAAGCGGCAGTGGGCGGCGTTATCGGCGTTGTAAACGAGGGGGACACTATTTCTATAAATATTCCAGAAAACACCATCACTCTGGACGTTCCCCAGGAGGAAATCGACCGGAGACTGGCAGCGTTCACTCCCAAGACCAAGGAGCTCCACGGCTATCTCAAACGCTATGCAAAGCTTGTTACCTCCGGAGCACAGGGAGCAATTTTAAAGGACTGATAATATGGAAAAAAAGCTTTCCCCCGGAAAGATCGCCGGGATCATCTTCTGCATACTGGCTGGTATATGTACAGTATACCTGATGTTTTTTGACATATATTACAGTGGTCAGATGAAGGTTATTGACAAATGCTTCAAGTCTGTTGCACGGGGCGATTATAACGGAACTGTGTCCTGCCTTTCGGAGTGGGGTGCTCACGGTCTTACGGAAGATAACTTTGAAGAAGAAACTGAATGGATCAGACAGCTTATCGACGGTGATGAGGTAAAGGTGAGTGTTGCTTTTGCGGAGCGCAGAACGTGTGGCGATGCATATCACGTCTACTTTGACCTTACGGTATATAACGATGATGATCATATTACCCAAGAAATGATGGCACAGATCATATTAGAGGACATGAAATGGATAATAGATGATTTTGAGTGGCTGTAATAGCGTAGTATGATTTTTAAAATCAGGAGGCAGGAGTTTGAAAGCTCCTGCCTTAAATCATAATTTGCAAGGCAGCGCCCTGGCGGGGAAGCCCCCGCGGGCAGATTCTACCCCATCGTTAGTAAAACCAAGAGATTTACTTTATTAAGCCCCTATCAAGGGGCGGGTTAGTAAATAAATTAAGTAACTTGAATATTCTTATGTAAGACTGAATGAACCGCTTTTGGCGGCAAAGCATTAGCAAACGACCTTGGGTTGATTCTGTAACCGATTCAGCCACAGTATATTTAAATGGCGTTGATATACCTTTGTTTTTACTTATAAACTGTAAAAATCGGCAAAGGAGAGGGTAAGGAAGGTAGGGGGCTCCGGGGGTAGGAAACCTTAGGGAGAGGGAATGCCGATTTTTGGTATTTTGTTTTCCCTCTCCGGAATACAATCCATTGTGCGCCCAAAATATAAATAACACAGATTATGGATAATAGTACCATCAGCCGTATCAGTCTTAAAAGGAGCTTTCACCAAATTAAGCTATAAGACCAATACAGCAGATTATGCAAAGCAGATTTCCTATATTTAGGAGGTCTGCTTTTCTCATTATATAAGGTCATATCTCCCCATTAACATATATATTATAGCGTAACATAGTTATAAATGCAAGTAGAATAGAAAAAACATAAATAACAGCCTGCTAAACGACTGTCTTATGTACTATTTGCTATATCTGAATCTGAAAACGGTATGCCTCTTTAAAAGAGAATCCCAAACAATCTGGGTAACACGATTTTATCATACAACAGCTTCCGCTTAACGTAAGTCAAGCTAACAGTCATTTGAATCGAAAAAGTCCGGACTTTTTCTACGCTTGCGAGTATCTGCCGCCATGCATTTTAGTATTGCCATTTTATGGCATATCAAAAAATATAATTAACACAGATTATGGATAATAGTACACTAAGCCGCATCAATCTTAACATTTGGTGCGGCTGTTTGCGATTTCATTAAACTAAGCAAATGACGATTTACCATATCATAATACTATAGTTTGCATTATAGAACACCGTTATTGTAAAATTTCTCCATACCATTCACTAAATTTTTCATACCCTTTACTAAATATTTGTTGAAATGCTTCAAAACCTACATTAA
>JAFLUJ010000339.1 GCA_022511485.1 Oscillospiraceae bacterium
TACCCTGTCATCGTGACCGTATGAGCCTATAAGACTTCTGTCAAAGCCTATGTCCTTTGCCTTGAAGGCAGGAACCATCTCAAGCTCAGCGGAAAGGAAATCCGATTCAATAATACCGTATTTCTCATGGAGTATGGACAGTATATTAAGCTTTACCTTATCGCTTACATCATCATCGCGGAAAGGTCTTGAACCCACAACGATGTTAAGCTCCTCACCCTTTATGCCCTCGTTAAGAGTTCTCTTTACCTGCTCCTGTGCAAGATGGGGAAGCAGATCGCTGATGAAAAATACAGGATCTCCCTCGTCCTCACCGATACGGATAGTAACCTTTGTGCCGTCCTTTTTGATAAGAACGCCGTGGAGGGAAAGAGGAATAGTCGCCCACTGATATTTTTTGATACCTCCGTAATAGTGGGTCTTGAAAAGAGCCACCTCATTGTCCTCATAAAGAGGATTCTGTTTAAGATCTATTCTGGGAGAATCAATATGAGCCGCTGCAAGACGGACACCCTTTTCCATAGGCTCGCTGCCGATGACCGCAAGGATGACAGCCTTTCCCCTGTTGTTGTAGTAGATCTTATCTCCTGCCTTAAGGGACATTCCCGGAGCATACTCCATGAAGCCCTCCTCTTTTGCAAGACTGATGGCGGACTCAGCCGCCTCTCTTTCGGTTTTAGCCCCGTCAAGGAAATCCTTGTAGCTTTCGCAGAAATCATCACATTCGGCTATCTGCTCATCTGTCATGATAAGTCCTGCGTGCTTTTTCTTCATAAAAAGCTGCTCTTTGAGCAGCTCTGCTGCTGATTTTTCTTTTGACATATTAGACCATTCCTTTCGGTAATGAAAATTTTACTTTGAGTTCGTGTAAAGATTAGTATACCCCTCATAAGCCGTCATAACCTTGTTTACATAATGCTTTGTAGCACCGGAAGGGATCTCGTCAAGAGTTTTTCCATTGGAGCTGTATTTCTTGTCCTTCAGCCATTCGTTGACGTTTCCCCTGCCGGAGTGATACGCCGCCAGAGCGGTCTTCACATCTCCGTATTCTTCGTATAAAAGCTTGATAAGGAAGCTTCCGTATTCTATGTTATACCCGGGATCGTACATATCATCATAGTCAATGTCCCGCTCGTCTCCCATTCTGAATTTTACCCAGTCAAAAGCGTCCTCCATAAGCTGCATAAGACCTCTTGCGCCAACGTTGGATTCCGCTTCATTGTTAAAACCGCTTTCTGTCTTGATAACTGCATAGATAAGATACTTGTCTATACCCGTTTCAGCCGCTGAGCTTTCCACCAAGCTGCTGTATTCTATAGGGTAAATGTATTTCCTGCTGATAGAATCAATATTAAAGACGACCCATATAAAACAACCTATAATAAGGATCAGCAGAATACTACTCAGCTTCTTCAGCATTATAATACTCCTTAATTTTTTCCGCTACCTCTTTTGCCTTTTCTTCAAGCAGCTCAGAGGACTTGTTATTCTTGATGATAAAATCGGAATGATTTATGAAAAACTTTTCTGTATGCTGAGAGGAAAATCTCTCCTTGATCTGCTCGGGAGTGATACCGTCCCGCTTTGCTATTCTCTCAGCCCGGTTCTTTTCCGTAGCCGTTACACTTATTATCAGGTCGCAGAAATCATCCGCCCTGCTCTCAAAAAGCGTAGGAGCGTCCAGAAGTACAAGCTTCTTTTTTTCGTCAGTATATTTATTTATCAGTTTCAGGATCTCATATGTTATGTAGGGATAGCTTATGGCGTTGAGCTGTTTTAACTTGTTCTTATCATTAAAGACAATATCTGCCAGCTTCTGCCTGTTAAGACTGCCATCCTCATTGAGGATGTCCCTTCCAAAGCACTCCGCTACCTCTTCAAGACACCCAGTACCCTTTTCCATGACCTGCCTTGCAATGTGATCAGCATTGATAACTGAGAATCCATTTTCCTCAAAGACCCTGCAAACCGTTGTTTTGCCTGCACCGCTTTGTCCTGTAAGACCGATCACCGCAGTACCCGATGAAATGCCCATTCCTTTATCATTCCTTCTGCATTGAGTATCTCTAAAAACCCTCCCTGTCGGTTTTCAGAGATCCCCCTATTTTTACAATCTCAAACCCAGCCGCCCTTAAAAGACGGTTATAGACCGCAAGTCCTACCCCGTTTGACGACGGACACTGGGCGTAGACCTGCTTTGCTCCGATCTCGTCAAATTCCCGAAGTACGGAGAACAGCTTCGCCGCCTGCTCCTCAGAAGTATCCCCATATGGGATACAAGGTATCTTACAATCTGCCGCAGCGCTGTCAAAGGACATGGCAAAGACGCCATCCCCCACGCGGCTGTTTACGTATTCCAGATATTCCTCACTGCTTCCCTCAATTATCGTAACGTTTGCCTTGGGAGAATAATGCCTGTACTTCATTCCCGGAGAGCGTACCTGTTCTCCATCCAAAGCCGCCTCGGTAATATGTCTGTCCGCAATTACCTCTGCAAACTCAGAAAGCTCCTCAGCGGAAATAAATCCGGGACGCAGCAGACGTATCCTACCGTCTTCAAAGGAGACCACCGTACTTTCCACACCAACGGGACAGCTTCCACCGTCAATCACCGCAGGGATACGCCCATCCATATCATTCATAACGTGTCCCGCTGTCGTAGGACTGGGACATCCGGTCAGATTCGCCGAGGGAGCAGCAATAGCCTTTCCGCTCGCTTTTATGAGAGCTCTCGCCGTCTTGTGCCCGGGGATCCTTATTCCCACTGTGTCAAGTCCGGCACTTGTCACATCAGGAATCCTGTCCCTTTTGGGAAGAACCATTGTAAGAGGTCCGGGACAAAAATTTTCCGCCAGCTTATAAGCAATATCAGGAACATCGTGAGCATATTCCTCTATCTGTGAAATATCCCCGATGTGAACGATCAGCGGATTATCCTGAGGTCTGCCCTTTGCTTCAAATATCTTCTTTACAGCCTCTGGATCTTCTGCGTCCGCAGCAAGCCCGTAAACCGTTTCTGTAGGCATACCCACAAGCTCTCCCTGCCTGATAAGCTCTGCCGCATACTCTATATCCTCCTGTGAGGAGGTCAGTAACCTTGTTATATATGACATCATCATTCATCCTCGCCCTGTGCAGAAAGCTTTGCCGCCTGATCTGCCGTAGCAAGAGCGTCGATTATTTCATCAAGACTGCCGTTTAAAATATATTCAAGCTTGTACAGAGTAAGACCTATCCTGTGATCGGTTACACGGCTTTCCGGGAAATTGTAAGTCCTTATCCTTTCGGAACGGTTTCCCGTACCGACCTGAGACCGTCTCTCGGAAGCGATCTTGTCGTTCTGCTCCTGCATAAGAGCTTCATAAAGCCTAGAACGAAGGATCTTCATTGCCTTGTCCTTGTTTTTGTGCTGACTGCGCTCGTCCTGACACTCAACAACTACTCCCGTAGGAAGATGAGTGATACGCACTGCGGATTCAGTCTTGTTTATGTGCTGACCTCCTGCACCGGAAGCACGAAACACGTCTATTTTCAGGTCTGTAGGAGCGATCTCAAGCTCCACCTCGTCAGCCTCTGCAAGGACAGCTACCGTTACCGTGGAGGTGTGTATCCTTCCCTGGGATTCAGTCTCCGGAACTCTCTGGACACGGTGAACTCCGCTCTCATATTTCAGCCTTGAATAAGCTCCCTCGCCCTCCACGCTGAAGCTTATCTCCTTGAAGCCTCCAAGCTCGGTGGGATTAGCGTTCAGAACTTCTGTTTTCCATCTTCTGGATTCTGCATACATAGAGTACATACGATACAGGGAGTTTGCAAACAGCGAAGCTTCCTCGCCGCCTGCGCCGCCCCTGATCTCAATAATAACGCTCTTATCATCATTTGGGTCTTTGGGAAGCAGCAGGATCTTAAGCTCTTCACCAAGCTCCTCCAGACGTTCCCTGCTTTCATCGAATTCAAGCTGGGCAAGCTCCTTCATTTCCTTGTCAAGACCGCCCTCGTCCAGCATTTCCTTAGCGTCGTCCATAGACTTTTTATATTTGCAGTATTCGCGGTACTTCTCCACCACCGGAGTAAGATTCTTATACTCCTTCATCAGTGAAGCATAGAGGTTGTTGTCCGATATGACAGACATATCTGTAAGCTTTTCGCTTATCTCATTGTATTTTTCTTCCGTAAGCTTTAATTTTTCAAACATTATGGTTTTCCTTTCATATTCAGGTAATTATATACAGATTTTAGGAAAACAGCTAAGATTCTTTATTTTCCGGACGTTCCACAGATCTTACATTTTTTTCAATTTTATTGCGAGGAACCATAAATTCCCTTCCACAGCCCTGACAGCGAAGCTTAAAATCCATACCGGAACGCAGCACCAGCATATGGTTATCACCGCAGGGATGCTTTTTCTTCATAACAAGTATATCCGCCGGGCGAATATCCATAATGATCCAATCCTTTTTATAAAATGAGTTAAATACATTATATCACGTTTTGAGCCTCAAAGGCAATTATTTTCTACGATATTTTTTTAAATTCTAAACAAAATAAAAAACGAAGGACAAAACTGATAACAAAAGAAGCAATTTGCACAAATATACTTTGAAAGGAGCAAGCAAGCCATGAAAATCACTGCACATTTTGATTCACCTGACAGCGCAGATTTTGCAGCAGGAGCTTTAAGGAATGTTCTTTCGCCGCTGTCAGCTATCGAAACGAAAAATCTGCCCTATAAAAGATCTGCTGATAGTATGAACGTTTTTGCAGCATATAATACCGTTTCCACAACACCTACCTATTCAATGCCGCTGTACAATCCCACAGGCAACAGATTTATAAGCTCCCGGGAACAGGACATGATAGGAGGCACTGAACACATTCTACAGGTAATATGCCGTAATGAGGAAGCCCATATAGCCTCACAGATCATAATAAACCATGGAGGAAGAAACATCTCAAAAATATAGGGCATATTGGAGGTATCCCCCGCATAAAATTGAAAAGCAGAAGCAATAAAGAATTTGTCTTCATCAAAACTCGGGAGGTACAAAATGAGAAAATATTGTCCTGAGGGCTCACTGTTCATGACGCCCGAAAATCAAAGCTGCATAAAGTCAATATACGCCTTGCAGGAAGCCATGCTTCAGGGAAAAATACTTGAAGCACGAGTCCTGATATGCGACGGAGGACACGATCTTCATGTAGATCTGCCCTGCGCAAAGGGAATAATCCCCCGTGAGGAAGGAGCTATCGGCATAGCCGAAGGCACAACCAAGGATATAGCCCTTATAACAAAGGTGAATAAGCCCGTATGCTTTAAGGTAATGAAACTTGAAAAAGACGAGGCGGGCGCATATACTGCCATATTATCAAGAAAAGCCGTTCAGGAGGAGTGCATGGAAAGCTTTATTTCCACTCTTACCCCGGGAGACATTATTCCCGCCAAGGTCACTCATCTTGAACAGTTCGGAGCATTCGTTGATATAGGCTGCGGTATCCCGTCTTTGATTCCCATTGACGCAATTTCCGTTTCAAGAATATCCCATCCCTCCGACCGCTTTCAGACAGAGCAGGATATATTCGTAGTAATAAAGGATATAAGCGGCGGCAGGGTGTGGCTTTCCCATAAGGAACTGCTTGGCACATGGGAGGAAAACGCCGCCCGCTTCAATTACGGAGAAACAGTCTCCGGCATAATACGAAGCGTGGAGGACTATGGGATCTTTGTTGAGCTTGCGCCGAATCTTGCAGGTCGTGCCGAGCCCAAGGAGGGCGCAGAGGTAGGACAACACGCCAGTGTATACATAAAAGCCCTGATCCCGGAAAAAATGAAAGTCAAGCTGATAATCGTTGATGTATTCAACGGAGCGCGTATACACCGTCCTCCGGAATACTTTCTGACCGAGGGACACATTTCCCACTGGAAATATTCCTCCGAGCTTTCCCCCAAAATAATCGAAAGCAGATTTGGTAACGATTAAACGGTATAAATCAAAATTTGGCTTAGTACCTCTGTACTCCTACTGGGGAAAACCATTCTGAAGAAAGGTTATTCCCCAGACCCCGGTCC
>JAFLUJ010000032.1 GCA_022511485.1 Oscillospiraceae bacterium
ATACCGCCAAGCAGATGGGTTCAATGACTATCGCCGAGGGCGTGGAAACTGTTGACGAGGTAATAACTTGTATGCTTATGGGAGTGGACTATTTCCAGGGATTTTATTTCTCCCGTCCCGAGCAGTTTAATTACATATTCTCAAACGAGGCTCGTCTTAAGCTTGAAGATGCTGCATTAAAACTGAACCTGAGTATAAAAAATAACCCTACAGTAGTCAACGTCCAGATAGAGACCTACAAGCGTATTATCTATGAGCTTGTCAATACCCTTGTTTCCTCCGATCCTGCCGACTTTGACAAGACCCTGCTGAAATACGTCGAAACACACCGTGAGCTTGAATGTATTTTCCTTATTGACGAAAAAGGCTTCCAGATAACCGATACCGTAATGGTGGAGGGAAGCGAGATCCTGCCGGGATACCGTCCTGCTGTCAAGGGAGTGAACCATGACATAAAAAATTATTTCTATGCCGTAAAGGAACAGATCGAAGATCCCTTTATCTCCGGCTGGTATATATCAAGCGCTACGGGAAAAAGCTGTAAGACCATCTCATCGCACTTCTACACCAAGGACAATAAAATGATAGTGGTCTGCGCTGACCTTAAACGGCGTTAAACTTATGGATATTTTGAGCAAAACAAACCGTCCTTGAATTTCAAGGACGGTTTTCTTGCAGGGACTTCCCTGCTACATAAAGCTTTCGTTCTGGGAGCAGGCTATGGCGAATATCTCGATGGTCTTTCCCTCGCTTACTGTCTCCTCTGTGGGAACGATCTCTACCTCCATGTCATGTATACCCTGCCACTTTATTGCCTGAAATGCGTAAGGCTCTCCCCAGCCGTCTTTTTGGTTGGTATCAATAGTAGCCGCTTTTTCACCGTCGATATATACGTCAAAGCTTCCCATTGTGGAGCTGTTGTTCCTCTTGCAGATAAAGAACAGGCTGTTGCCCTTTACGGTCATTTTTAACGGATCTGTACCCTCTTTGCTGTAGAGCCATGCGCCCTTTTTAAAGTCCGCTATCCTGCGGGCTTCCACGGCAAAGCTTCCGGTCTCGCCTATCTGGATATTCTCATTTGAATTGTCGTAGTCCGCCTCTGCGAGAAAAGCATTTTCATAGGGATTTCCGAACTTAGGCACAGGCTTCATAGAATAGTCCGGCTCCACTGCGTCCCGTGCTTTAAGAACCTCGAACCAGTTGGAAATGAACTCCGCAACAAGCTTGTGACCCTCCATGTTAGGGTGAGCTTCGTCATCGGAATAATCCGCCCATGTCATTCTGCCTGCTTCTATCTCAGGCTGTATTGCATCGGGGACGCTTATCATGGGAAGCTCGTAATACTCTCCAAGCTCGGACATATGAGGCTGACAGGTGTGTCCTGTGCTTGTAACTGTGAAAAGAAGCATTACCGCAGGCTCGTTTTCCTGCTGCAATATCGTCCGGAGCAGGGACTCGTAGGATTCCTTGTATATCTGCTCCATGCCGTCGTTTACGGCGAACTCCACGAAAACGATGTCCGGCTCGTAGTCAAGAACGTCCTTCTGTACACGGAGGTTTCCCAGAACAGAGGGAGTTCCGCTTACTCCTGCGTTGACATATTCAACGTTATCTCCTTTGCCGTAATTTTCAGCAATATAGTTGTAGGAAAGCTTTGCGTAGCAGTTTTCTGCATCTCCGCCAATACCCTCGGTGATCGAACCTCCGATATAGGCAACGGTGATCTTCTCTCCGTTCATAGCCTTTGCAAGCTTATCCTCTATCCGGTGTGTGTTCCCCATAGAGACAAAGGAGCGGTCTATCATGTCCTTTCTTGCCTGCTCCTCAGGAGTAAGCGGGACGGCAGCAGTAGTTTCCGCAGTCGTTTCATCCCCTTGGTCTGTTGTTTCAACCGCAAGGCTGTTATTTAAACTATCATTCTGATTTTTAGAACAGGATACAAAAAGTGCTCCCATTGCTGCCGCTGCAAGAATGGCGGCTATTTTTTTTGATGCTTTCATTTTTAACTAAGACCTCCTGATAGTAAATTATATTTCTTTTGAAAATATTCCACAGGACTGTTTTCAAGATTTACTGCTCTGGGACGGGTAGGTGGTGTCACTACTGGAATCTGAACGACCTGAAATCAAAATCACTTCCCGGCAGGAAAACAAAGGATACCTTACATTTCCCGCTTATGCCCTCAACGGGGAAGCTTCTTTCGGTGTACTCGGCCGCCTGACTGAACTCCGCTATCATGCGCTTTTCGGTTTCACCTTTAAAAATGACAGTGATACTGTTAAGGGGAAGATCTGACTTTCCGTTTATCACAAGCTTTGTGGGAATATCATCCCCGAAATCGAACTCTCCGAAGTCAAGGCTGACATTGTTTCCGATACCGGTAACGGCGTCCTCGCCTACGGTGAACTTGTCGCCGTAAATGCTGTCGTTGTCCACCGCAAGTATCTCCGAAAATTCTTTATGTGGACGCTCAAAACAGAATCCCTCAATGTCGTATCCGTAGGAGGATTCAATAACAATGGTGTGAGTTCCTTTCAGCACCTTTGAAAGCTTATAGGTCTCCGGGATATAGGTCAGCCAGATGGACTTTTTATGATATGAGAAATCTCCTATCAGCTCGCCGCCCTCATCCGGGATACCATCGTAGAATTTTATTCCCACGGGAGTTGCACAGTTTGCAAAGATGGGAACAGTAACAGTATCGCTGCCGATCTTTCCGAAGTCCACGTTTTCAAAGCCGAACCAGCCTCTTTCGCCATGGAAGGAAGCTCCGTGCTTTATGCCGTTGCCCACCTTGCCGTTGGAGACTGTGAAAAGTCCTCCCAGAACAAGCTGGTATGGGTCAAAGGAAGCCGCTCCTATGCCCTCGCCTGTAAGCTTGATGGCTGAAATAATGTGGTATTTGTCTGTGCCGTTTTTGCAGAGAGCACGGAGGTAAAATTCTCCGTCGCCTTTGCAGCGGACTGTCACCTTGCCAGCCTCCGCAGAAACTATCTCTCCGAGATTGGAGGATATTCCGAGAGCTGTTGTAATGCGGTATTCTATTTCTCCTGCATAGGTGGCTTTTTCAGGGAGGGTCTTTACATTGAAGGTCATCTCCCGTCTGTCCGATGTAAATGTATAGTTCTCCCCGGAAAGCCCGATCTTTCTGACGGGAATGTCCGTCTCAGCCTTCTCACAGCAAAGGGGACGCTCTGTATTTTCCTCTGTTGCGGAAACTCCCTCCTGAACATCGGCAGGTACAGCCTTGAGAGTTATCATGCTGTCAGGAAGCTTCGGTGATGACACCCTTACAAAAATATCTCCCGGTTCAGTTTTCGCCGCGATCATTGCAAGGAGCTTTCCGGAAAAAAGTCTGCGGGATGTTCCCTTGTACTGCTCGTAATCGGTGGAGTCTCCGTTGTCAAGTCCTACCAGTCTGCCTGCACCGCTGACGGTCACTATGGCTCTGTTGTTGGCATTGGCGACAAACTCTCCGGTCTTGTCAAATGCGGAAATGTCAAGGAAGATCATATCTCTGCCGTCTGCTTTAAGCTCCCTTTTGTCGGGAGTGAGACGGAGCTCTGCTGTGTCTGTGAAAGACTTTATGGTGTCCCTTGCGATCTCCTGTCCGTTCTCGTCATAAGCGACTGCGGAAAGCTCTCCTTTTGTGTACTTTATGATAGTATCAAGGGTCAGGGATGTCCCCCTGACATGGTCGATGTCCTTTTCTCCCATCTGTTCCCCGTTAAAGAAAAGCTTTACCCTGGGAGCATTGGAGGTCACGCGGACGTCAATGTCCTGTCCCTCGTTAAAATCCCAATAGGGGAAAATATGTACAAATGGGGATCTTTTATAGTCCGTCCACTCAGCCCGGAAAACATAGGCGCTGTCCTTTGGAAATCCTGCGGTGTCGTACTGTCCGAAGTAGCTGTTTTTAGTGGAGTAGGGTGTAGGCTCTCCGATGTAGTCGAAGCCCGTCCAGATAAACTGTCCGGCGCAGAACTCAGAGTCCCGGTCTGCTATGATGCAGTATTCGGTATTTTTAGCTCCCCAGCCTGTGCAGCAGTTTCCGAGAGAGGAGCACTGCTCATCGTCGTCCGCAAGCACCTGCTGAGACAGAGGAAAATGATATATGCCCCGGCTTTGAATTACGGAGGCAGTCTCGCTGCCGTATATCATCCAGTCCGGGTGCTGATCGTGATGCTCCTGATAAAGCCTTTCGGCGTAATTGTATCCTGCCAGCTTGACGATATCTGCGCACTTTTGGGCGTTCTCCCCCTGCATATAATTTGAACCGATGGTAACATATCCGTTATGACGGGGGTCATGCTCACGGACAAGTCCCATCAGCAGGGAAGCTACCTCCTGTCCCCGTTCGCTTGCATGGGTGTCGTAAATTTCATTTCCTATGCTCCAGCCGATAAGGGAGGGATGATTTCTGTCCCGGCGCACCCATGAGGAAACATCCCTGCTGACCCATTCGGGGAAAAATCTTGCATAGTCAAATTCGGTCTTGGACATTTCCCACATATCAAATGCCTCGGACAGGATAAGGAAGCCCATTTCGTCTGCAAGCTCCATGAACTCTACTGCCGGCATATTGTGGCTTGTGCGTATTGCGTTTACTCCCATTACACGAAGCTTTTCAAGCTTCCTTTTTATCGCCGCGGGATCAACTGCCGCACCTAACGCTCCAAGGTCGTGATGCTCGCAGCAGCCATGGAGCTTTACGTGTCTGCCGTTAAGGAAAAATCCCTTGTCGGTGGTAAACTCTGCTTTTCTGAATCCGAATCGGTTTTCCTCCCGGTCTATGACCTCACCGCCCCGCAGAAGCTCGGTTACACAGGTATAAAGGTGGGGAGCTTCAATATCCCAAAGCGTCGGACTTTCCACTTTAAGATGGTCTGTATTTACTGAGTAGGAAAAGCCGTCCCTGACCACAGTTTCCGGCATCCGGCTTCTGTCAAATGCACAGCAGGGACGTTCGGTACGGGCGATCTCCTTTTCCCCGTCCATGACGATGTTACGGATAGAAAGCTCCGCCACGGGAACGTCTGCCGGACGCTCCGTCTCCACGGTGACGGTAAGGCTTCCGTCAATATCCGCGCTTATGTAAACGCCGTCGGAGATAAGTCTTGTGTCGGGAGCTGTTTTCAGCCACACCCTGCGGTAAATTCCCGCTCCGGAGTACCATCTGGAATTAGGCTCCCGATGGTCAACACGGACAGCGATAAGGTTTTCGCCCTCCCGGAGCAGATCGGTAATATCAAATTCAAAGGTGGAGTAGCCGTATTTCCATTCGCCGGCAGGTGAGCCGTTTACAAATACGGTACTGTCCATGTAAACTCCCTCAAACCGGAGGTAAACACGCTCCGAGCCTTTGCTGATGTCCAGCTTTCGTCTGTACCAGCCTGTGGAGGTCTCGTAAAGATTTTCTGTATTATGGATAAGCCAGTCATGGGGGATGTCCACGGCTTGCCAATCCAGATTTTCAGAATATTCAGTACCTATGGGATTTTTGGAAAACTCCCAGTTATCGCAGAGTAATTTTTTCGTACTCATAGTTAGTCCTCCTTATCGGATAATACTTCGCCGAGGGGCTTAGCGGTGCTTACATCAATATCGTTTTCAATGCAATATGATACACAGGAATTAACAAAGCGGTTTAAACTGTATTGTCGTTTTTCTAAATATGATTGAAAGCATTTCTTTTCACCTTTTTTTACACGAAATTTAACTTCGTCATAAGCCTTTGCATTATATCTGTTATTGGCTTTGATGTGTGCTTCACTATTTTTAGCCATTTTATCACCACCCACAATATAATTATACCAATGGGTACATTACATTGTCAAGTTAAAGTATTTCAATCAATACAATGTGCACAGTATTTTTTTACATTTAATTTACAATGTGTCCATTGAATTTAACATGAGGACAGTGTATTATTATATACAAGAAATACGATTGGTATGGGTGTTTTTTGAATTTCTAATGTATTTTGAAATAATTTACTTGTTCTCAATTTCCGGGGGTCAGGAAACCATAGGGAGAGGGAAAACAAAATACCAAAAATCGGCATT
>JAFLUJ010000033.1 GCA_022511485.1 Oscillospiraceae bacterium
CAAAAATGAGATCAGCGTCCGTGCAGGCGGCGACGAATTTTATCTGATCGGTGTCGGACAGTATACAGAGGATGATATGCAGCAGCGTATAGATGAATTTGTCAGCCTCATAGAAAGAAAAAATAACGACTATGAAAAGCCGTATAAGGTGACTGCAAGTATCGGAGCGGCACTGCGTAAGGTGGAAAAATCACTTAATGTTGAGGATGTCATATGCGAAGCTGATGAAAGAATGTATCAGTACAAAATAAGCAGAAAAAAGCAAAGGCAATAAAACCTTTGCTTTTTTCTTATTCAGCATATTTGTCAAGATTATCCCAATCAATTTCGTCATCAGAAACAAAACCACTTGACTCTGCTTCATCAATTCGTCTGCGTTCTTCCGGAGTAACCTTAGTAAAATCAGGATCCCATGCAAGCACAAATCGCTTTATAGTCTCAAATGCAAGCTCCTGTTCATGTTCCGGGAGCATTTCATACAGTTCAATCATCTGCTGGGTTTTTGGTAACATATAAGCGACCTCCTTTATTTATAAATATCTCCTCTTGATCCTATATCTATAATATATAATATTTCCAACTCATTGTCAATATCATACCGATAAATAATGCGATATTTGCCTGCACGTAAGCGCATACGTCCATCATTATATCCCTGCATAGGTTTTATATCTCCTTTCGGAGGATTATGTGTAAGACCATTTATGGCTTCTCTTATATTTTGTGCTGTCGCCCGCTGAATTTTAGCTAAAAATTTTAAAGCACTTTTTGAATATTTGATTTTCATTAATAGCGTTCCTCCTGCCTTATTCATCGAGAGATAATATCAATTACAACGACCTCCGGGGGGTCAAAGACACGGGGGAGGATATTTTTGCAAAGACCACGGCTGACTATCATTTCTGTAGAACCATCTGCAAGAAGATACTCCCCTCCGGCGTATTTTGGGAGAAGTCCCTGATCCGGAGCATACAGCCCATTTAAAATAGCGGAGCGTCTTCCCTTGCCGTGAGTGGAGATCAAAGTCACTCCGGAGCTTTCAATAAGCTTGTTTCCATTGCCGAACCAGGGAATAAGCACCTGCCCTCCGTGAGCGTGACCGGATACAACAAGATCAAAGCCATTGTTTTTATAGATCTCCACAAGGTCGGGACGATGGGACATTAACACTGTGAAAATGCCGTCCCCGGTTTCCTGACAGACTTTTTCAAGCTGCTCCTCCGGCATTGAATTATCCACGCCGGAAATACGTATTTGTTGCCCCCCTGCATCAAAAATCACGCTGTCTCCCTCTAAAACGGTCACTCCGCAGGAGCGTACCAGCTCTTTTATGATCTCCACCTCTCCGGACCATTCTTCATGATTTCCTGTAACATAGAAGCAGGGATATTTTTTTCCTATAATAGAAAGCAGCTCTTTTGTATGCTTGTGAGGACGAATATTCTCGGCGATGTCTCCGGCAAGGAGTATCACATCCGGGGACTGAGCGTCAATAACATCGGTAAGCACTTTATGATCTTTTCCGTAGCTGCTGCTGTGGAAATCCGTAAGCAGGACGATCCGCACCGGCTTGTCGATCTTATCGGAAACGACTTCATAAACAGGCAGAGAAATTCCTGTATCAAGCGCTATAGTAATAAGGATAAGCAGCCATCCGATGATGATGTATGTAATTCTGTAATTAAAAAGCTTTTTCATAAAATTATTATTTGAATTTTACATTATAAAGTTTATCCGGACTTGTTGCAAAGCATACTGTATCCCCATCATCGGAAACGGAGATCGACTGTCCCTCGCAGGATACCGTCATTCCGCTGCCAACAAGACGACAGAGATTTCCGCACTTTGAGTATACAGTCATTTCAGTGACCTTTCCATCTGACCATTTAAAGTCCAGCTCGAAGCCGCCGCGAGCCACCATTCCCTGTACAGAGCCCCTTTCCCAATCCTTTGGTATCGCAGGGAGAACGTGTATCTCGCCGCTGTGGCTTTGCATTATTGCTTCGGAAATACCTGCTCCTCCTCCGAAGTTTCCGTCTATCTGGAAAGGCGGATGCATATCGAGCATATTAATATTTGTTGAGTGGGAAAGCAGCGACCGGATATTTTCACCCACCTGCTCACCGTCGTGAAGTCTCGCCCACATATTTATTATCCATGCTCTTGACCAGCCGGTGTGTCCGCCGCCATGCTCGAGACGACGCTCTATTGTAGCTTCCGCAGCAGCAGCAAGCTCGGTCGTATGACGCTTTGTTATCATATCGGAGGGATATAAAGCAAACAGCTGGGAAATATGACGATGTCCCGGCTCTGCTTCGTCGTAGTCCTCCGCCCATTCCATTATCTGACCGTATTTGCCGATCTCCGGCTTGGGAAGCTTCTCCCGGAGCTCCTTCACCTTTTCGATGAACTCCTCATCATCTGCGGACTTCACCGCCGGGTCAAGAATTTCGGAGCTTTCAATAACCGCCGTAAAGAGGGTATAAAGTATCTGACTGTCCATGGAGGGACCCTGACAAAGAGTGCCCTTTTCGCCGTCTTTGGTGATGTACGTATTTTCCGGAGAAACAGAAGGACTTGTTACCATTCTGCCCTTGCCGTCGGGGGTAAGGAAGTCCAGAAAGAACTCCACAGCCTCACGCATTGTGTCATACTTCTCCGCAAGGAAAAGCTTGTCGCCGGTAAAGAGGAAGTGTTCATAAATATGTGTACAAAGCCATGCCATTCCCATAGGCCAAAGAGTTGCGGGAAGCCATCTGTCCTGGGGAGCAGTGTCTCCCCAGATGTCAGTATTATGATGGCAGACCGTTCCGCCGCAGCGGTACATTTCACGGGCAGTAACACGACCGTTTTCACGCATACGCTCTATGTGGTCAAAAAGGGGAGTGTGACACTCACTGAGGTTCTGGATCTCCGCACCCCAGTAGTTCATTTCCGTGTTGATGTTGATGGTGTATTTGCAGCCCCATGCAGGCCACATATCCTTGTTCCATATACCTTGGAGATTCATTGGCAGAGTGCCCTCCCTGCTTCCGGAGATCATAAGGTAGCGGGAAAAATTAAAATACATCTCAATAAGCTTGTTGTCCCTGCCGCCCTCCCGGACTTTTTCAAGACGCTTATTTACGGGAAGCTCAGCGTTTCCGCCGCTGTTGTCGGAAAGCTCAAGGCTGCATCTGTTGTACAGCTTTTTATAGTCTGCAATATGCCATGCGGTAAGACTTTCCGCACCCTTTCTGATGGCAGTCTTAGCCTGACTTATTGCAAGCATTTCGTGACCTCCGCTGCGGAAAGCAGTCTGACAGGCAATGACAACAATTGCAGAATCAGCGCCCTCCACCTGCAAACGGTTGGAGTCGGTATAAGCCTTTCCTCCCACAGAGGAACAGGAAAGAGCTGTCGAATAAGGGATACCGTCCGACATTGTAAAAATAACAGTGGAATCATCGTAGGCTTCGTTTTTGTCGTAGTCGTCGTCCTTTCCGTCGATGTAAGCACAGAAGCCTATAGATCCTTTTTTATCCGCAGTAAAAATGATCGTCATTACATTATCGGGGGCGGAAACAAAAATCTTTCTGCTGAAATTTACTCCGCCGCTTGTCCATGTAATTTCGCAGACAGCCTTACTTATATCAAGAGTGCGCTTGTAATTTGTGTACTCCTCAGCGCCTCCCTGCCAGATGTGCAGGTCTCCCATGGGATGATAGTGACGCTGATTTTCGTTTCTGCCGTAGAAGGCGTCCTCGCAGACCTTTTCTGCTTCCACAGGCTTTCCGTCCCGGATGAGCTGACGTATTTTTTCAAGATTCGGATATGCTTTGGGATTGTTCCTTTTACGGAAGCCTCCCGACCATATGGAATCCTCGTTAAGCTGGATAAGCTCGTCAGTGGGTTTTCCGAAGATCATTCCGCCGATCCTGCCGTTTCCGACGGGAAGAGCTTCGTCCCAGTTTGAAGCAGGGGAATCATACCATAAAATATCAGACAGACGGTTCATAGGTATCTCCTTTCAGAAGCTGTGTTATTTATACTTAGTATATCACAGGTTATGGAAAAAAGCAAGGGGACTGAAATTTTCAGCAGTCCCCTTAGGAAAAGATCAATTTTAGTTATACTCATGCTCCACTACAGCATATTGAAGCGGCTGCCCATCCGGTGCATTTTCATCTACAAAAAAGATCACCATTTCACCTGCCATCAATTTTTCCATAACTTCTTCCGGCAAAGGCATGAAGCCTGCTGTCGTATCATAAGGGAATCTTCTGTCAGGGAAACATGTGCCGCCGAGAACAATTTTGTGAAAGCTGTCTTTACTTCCTGTGTGCCCATCCGTATACTCAGACCCATATGCGATACTACGAGCCGGCTCATAAATCGTTATTTTTTCTTCATCCCATACATCTCCCTTACTAACTGTTTTGTTATAAACTCCGTATACCTGATATTCATCCGGATATGGTTTTGTAATCGTAATTGATGAACAATAATATATGGTGTAAAATCTGTCTTCTCTTCCATCTCTACCCCAGTAGTCATATATTATTCCGGGCAAGCCGAGCTGCACTTTGCCATCGTCTTTATCTCCGCCGCCGTTTCCGTCTCCATTTCCATTTCCATTCCCGTCATCGTCGTCACCGTTAATAATATAGCAGGCGTTGACCGTGTATTTGTTTCCGTTTGCGTAAACAGTTTCCTGCTTGTCCTCATCAAATTTTATAATATATTCGCCGGTTCCCTCAACTTCAACTTCATATATACCCTTAGAATTTGTAGTAGTTGTACATACCAGATAAGGATCGGAAGAACTATATTTCATAACAGAAGGATCGCCGGAATCGCATTTATAGATAAAAATGCTTTGATTTTCTATTGGGGATACATCATAGGTAGTTTCATTGTACAATAAAACTGAGCCGCTAATTGTTGATTTTTTTACGGGTTCAAGTACTATTTCTGTAAGTTTATTTCTGCCATTGTCGCAAATAATCCCATTTATTACTTTTACGCTCAACGTTTGAGGAATATATCCTGCTTTGTAAGCCTTAATATAATAATCTCCATCTTCTAAATTGGTATAGTAAATTTTTTCATTAATTGTATTTGTGAATGTTGCATTTTTTACTATATCAATTTGGACATTATATAAATATTCCAATTCTCCATTGCCAGTACGACCCAAAACAGAAATCTCTTTATAAGAATAACTATCTAACTGTACATCTAATGGATATACCTCTTTGGCTTTTATTTTCATGCTGTCTGTGGCATAATAACTCGTACCTTTGTTAGTCCATCCGTGTCCGTTAAAGACCACTTTATCAATAATAACTTCATCGCCAACAAAAGTAATGGTATATGTATCAGGAGGTAAAGATAAAAGATAGTCGCCTTCTTCATCTGAATAAAATTCAAATATTTTTTTAGTGGTTTCTGATGTTGCGTAAATCTTGGCATTATTAACAGGCTCTCCATTTTTATCGGTCACTTTTCCGTATATTATAGCGTTATCCTTTTCATCCGGTTCATCGCCGTTTCCTTCATCCATTGCCTTTTTCAATGCAGCCTCAGCGTCAAGAACATAGTATGTATTTGGGTTAATTGGTTTACCATTCTTATCATACTGAATGTGTGTTATTTCTCTGTTGCCTTCACTTTTAGCGCTATTTTTTGCCGATTCAATTATTATTTCCTTTACTCTGCTGGCTGTCAGATCGGGTCTTATTGAATAGATCATACCTGCAACGCCGGCTACCTGCGGTGCTGCCATAGAAGTGCCATTTTTAAATCTATATCCGTTTCCATTTCTATCTTTATACTTAGCACTTAAAGGTTCTACTGTGCTAAAAATATTTTCGCCTGGTGCAACAATGTCAACTCTGTCACCATAACAGCTGAATTCTGAATAATAGTATTCTCTTTCATCTGGGTCACTTTGTTCTTCCTCGTCACAGGTATCTGGATCTGTTTGGTCATCTTCGTCTTTATCTTTGTCTTTATTCTGTTTTGCCTTCATTCCAATTGAACCAACAACGATTATCCTGTCTCTTACATCCTTAAATTC
>JAFLUJ010000034.1 GCA_022511485.1 Oscillospiraceae bacterium
TTGCATTATTGTTCAAGATATATTAACTCATGAATTACCCTGTGCAACAGCCCCATCCTCTATTATCTATCCTCTAATCCTTGCATAAGTCCCTGGATGATCTCCTGGAACTTCCAAACGTTAAGCTTTCTGTCCAGGACGCCGAAGTTTTCTCCTGTTCCTGTAAATGCGCCGTTATCCCACCACAGACATGGGATGCCAAGCTCGCTTGCTTTGCTGATATAATATTCCGCCCATTCTGCACGCTCGGCAACATTGCCCTTGCTGCGTGCTCCGAACTCTCCGATTATGACCGGGATACCCTTGTCAATGAAGCTGGTCTTCAACAGATCCATAAGATAAATTATATCGTTTGCATTTCCCTCATCGGGAGTGAAGTTCCGGTCATTAAGATCATCACTGAGAGCAAATCCATAGGGAGTATACGCATGGACAGAAACGATAAGCTTATCGTCGCCCTCCGGCATTGCATAATCATTTATTGCGCCTGTGGTCGTACTTGCTGCATATGTGGGAAGCATAAGATGACGCTTGGGATTGTTTCCTTTCAGACCTCTGATAGTCTCCACGAAAGCTGCATTCATCTGGTTTACCACATCGTGACCTTCCTTATCGCCGCCGTTCCATTCCATACCGGTATTTCTTTTACGAGGTTCGTTGAGACCCTCAAAAATAAGATGCTCGTCATAGCCAGCAAAGCGGTTTCCTATCTGCGTCCAGAGAGCTTTCAGCTTTTCGATGGAGGCATCTGCGGTATCATAATAGGGATCATGCCAGTCCTCGTGATGGATATTGAGGATAACGAACATATCCTGACTGTAGGCGTAATCTACTACCTCCTGGACACGATCCATCCATTCCGCGTCAACATTGTTGTTTTCGTCCATATGGTTATACCATGTGACAGGTATTCTGACGATGTTGAAGCCTGCGTCCTTTACGGCAGTGAACATTTCCTTTGTAGTGACCGGATTTCCCCAGCAGGTCTCGCTGCTGACGTCCTGATGTCCAAGCTCGGAATCGTAGGCGTCAAGGGTATTTCCCAGACTCCAGCCCACCTTGATTTCCTTTACAAGCTCGATTGAGGGAATATCGCGTATCTCGTCATTGACAACTGACGCCGATGGCTCTGCTTCCGCTGCTGTTGTAGTTTCGTTATCCACATTATTGGGAGTATCGTTTGTGCTGCTGTTATCTCCACAGCCGGAAAAAGTCAGGAGCATAGCAGCCGCCAGAACAGCCGCACTGATCTTTTTTATATTTTTCTTCATATTGTACACGACCTTTCAAAAATATAATTATAAAAAAGTATAGCATTAAAATATATACTGTTAAATCATTTAAATTTACCTTGCGGGGGAAGTATCTTAATCAAAAAATATTTTTAAAAAAATTTTTTGCTGCGATCCGGGCTGCTTTATGTGGTCTTACATTAGTTACCGCAACTATTTCCGCACTGTTCTTTTTCTTTTTGCCAAAGGTATATATGTATCTGTCTGCTTTGCCGCTGTTTTTGACTTTAGCCGGCTTGCCAAAGATCGACGCACCGGCAGCTCCTATAGCCGCAGTCAGCCACAGAAACGCCGCAAAGCGTTTTGAACGTTTTCCCATAATTATGACCATTCCTTTCGCAGCGCTTGAGGCTTTTCAGATTAAAGAAGTTCTTCAAAGTCCATGTTTATCCGATCAGAACTGATAACAGCACCATAGTAATTTGCGTTTCCGTAAAGTACCATCTCATTGCCTGTATCTGAACCCGGAGTGTTCTTGTAGAATATAATTAATATTACGACGAGCAATACTATAAATACAGCAGAAACAATTATTTTTGTTATTCTTGCACGCGCTGCTTTTTTCTCTTCTTCCTCCTGCATCCTCTGGATCGTGTTCTGTCTGTCGATCTCAGACTGGCGCTGACCCTGCGTTGACTGATCTGTCATTTCCCGGTATCTTTTTCTGAATATTTCGAGCTTTTGCTTTGCATCATTGTAATCCGGGATCTCTTCAAGCTTTTTGATAGCATTTTTAAGGTCTATCATTGAATCACTGCGGCCTAATTTTAAAGCCTCCTGATAAATAACATTTTTATCAGTTGAGTCATCAGATCTTGCCGCACATTCTGCCGCTCTGGCGTCTGCATCGGAATAACCTTTTATGATCTCAAACTCGGATTTTGCCGTCCGGAAATCTTTTTCTGTTTTTGCTGCTGTCATATGCTCGACAGCATAGCCGTATATTTTTTCCTTGCACTTTTCTGCCATTTCTCTTGAATCCTTATGATCGATTATACTTGTGAATGTATTAAGTGCATTTTTAAGAGAGGATATATCTTTTGAAGCATACATCTGACAGGCAACATTATAGCTTATCTCATCATTATAATTGTCAAGATCTCTCTTAAAGGCATCGTCAGCAAACTGATATGCTTTTTTGTAGCTGTCCTTATCATGAATATGCAGGGGATGCTTCATAAGATCATGTTCGTCGGTACATTCACATTCAGCCAGAAGCTTCCCGAAATAAGCCCGTGCCTCTTCATTATCCTTTTTAATGACCTGATCAAATAAGGATTCCGCCTCACTCCATTTTTTACTCTTAAGAGCTGAGCTGCCGCATTTTATCAGAGCATCAATATCGTGAGCCTCAATATCCTTTCCACAAATAATGCATTTTGAATTTTCCATATTACCAACCCTTTCATCCTTTTTGATTGTTTTTGGTCTCAGACTTATGCCATATTTATATTGTCCACGTCAAGCTGAAAAAAGTAATCGTCCATAACAAATCCGTTCCCTATATCTGTTGCGTCCTCGCCTATGATATTGAATCCGCAATGCTTATACACATTGATAGTGCTTTCGTTGTTTTTGTTGACCGTCAGCCAGATGCCGTGAAGTCCGTTTTCCCTGCAAAGCTCACGCAAAAATTCAAATGTTTCGCTGGCATATCTTTTTCCGCGATGCTCTTTCTTTATGTAGAGCTTGGAAAGAAACAGCCTGCCGTCGGGATCGGGACGAACCCCGGTATAACCCACATAAGCTTCTCCCCGGCGTATCAGAAAATAGCGGTATCCCTCTGAAAGCTGCTTTGTTATTGCTTCGACTGACTGGAATTTATCAAGCATATAGTCGATCTGCGCTTCCGATATTATGGACGGAAACCACTCACGCCATATTTCGTCAGCAAGCTTTGCCACGCTTTCGATCTGTACCTGTGTTTTTACCTCGGTCATTTTTGTTTCAGACATCTTACGCTTCCTCCTGAGTTCTGAAAAAAATTCTTTTAAAAGAGCAGCGCTCTCATCTGCCATTACTCCGGATATAATTTCGGGACGGTGATTGTAGCCCAAAGCAAAAAGATCAGTGACTGATCCTGCCGAACCTGCCTTGCTGTCCGAGGCGGCGTAGACTACACGATCAAGTCTGGAATTTATAATAGCTCCAGCGCACATGGGACATGGTTCAAGGGTAACAAAAAGAGTACATCCTCCCAGCCGCCAGCCTCCCAGAGTGCGGCAGGCTTCGTCTATAGCGATAAGCTCGGCGTGGTAAAGAGCGTTCCTGCCATTTTCCCGACGGTTTTTTCCTTTCCCGACAATAAGCCCGTCATTCCGTACCACCACTGCGCCTACAGGAGTTTCGCCCTCCGCGGCAGCTTCACCTGCAAGCTCCAATGCCCTGGACATATAAAACTGGTAGTTCAATTTGCGTCCTCCTGTCATTTTTATCACACTAAGAGTTCAACATATGAACTTTTGTTATGATTTTATTTTAGGATGTGAAATATACACCTATAAGCGTTACAATTATCACACCGGTCAGCCACATAATTATTGAGATATTGGTCAGTGAAAGAAGCATTTTTTTCCCAAGGGACATATACCTGTTTTTCAGTACCATCCCGAAGCTGTCGCTGTGGAAATATAAAAACCGGATAACAAATATCAGTCCTGTCGAGATGCACGCAAACAGGAACGATATAAGGATCACATTGCTGTAAGCAGGGTCGGTCTTATAATAAATAAAGGAAACCGCATAATTGAAAACAAGGTATGTGATCTTCATTATCACTGCGGTCAGTACAGATCCGGTTCGTATAGTAAAATATCCGATGACCATTGCAGCGATAAACGAATAAAAAAACTTGGAAATGTCATAGCGTGAGGACGCCATAATAAAGCTGGTGATCAATATTGCAAACTCGTCCCCGAACTGTCTTGTAAGCTGTAGAATTATACCTCGGCAGAAAAACTCTCTTACAATGGATATAATTATGATCTGTTCGGTAATAAAATATATCGCTTCAGTGACGCTGCCTGGCAAGGTCACAAAATAGTTTGGTCTTATATGGACTGCTGAAAAAAGAGATGCACTCATCATTGATATTATGCAGCATACTCCGGAGGAGAGCAGCATAGCGGGAATACATACGTTAAACATCGGCTTATTGCTAATCTTCATAGGCAGTATGACCTTAAACGGAATCTTGATAGTAATAATAAGGTAAATACTGGCTAATAATCTTGGGATAAAAATTGAGAGAAAGTCTATCGTCATTATAATATAAGAATTACCGTAAAGCTTATTTGTAAAAAAATCGTAATTTATGTCAAAGCCAAGCCAGGTAAGAATACGCGGGAAAAAATATTTTGAAAAGACATCACACAAAACACAAAAGAGCATACATTTTCCGATAAGGTCAAGCACCTTTTCAAGAGCGTGCTTTTCTCTTTCTTCGGGAAAATCCTTTATAAGACCGACTCCGTCCTGATATGTGAGCTTACTGGAGTTTTCGGCAAAGTAAAATCCAACCGAGTCCTGGTTCTTTTTTCGCCACTGTCTGTAGATCTCGTTGTATGCTTTATCCTGATACCGCCATCTGAGCTTGTCTTCACCAGTTTCTGCGGTTTTTTCCTGTAAGTCGGATCTCATTACCTCACCCCCATGTAAAAATATATACTTAAGTAAAGTATACCACTTAATTATTAATTTTATATTAACATTCTGTTAGCGGTGAGATAAATCATAATTTGCAAGGCAGCATCCTAGCGGGGAAGCCTCCGCGGGCATATTCTCCCCCCACCGTTAAAAAGTATCATTTAACATGAAATACTGATGTTCAAAGAAAAACAACTGAGCCTTACCCTTACTGATGCAGTACGCAACGGTAAGGGTAAAGGCTCAGCCTTTTTGGAAGAGTTTATTTGAATGCTGTGGGGACAGCAAACAAAGCAAATTTTTTTGCGGTGTTGCCTTGTTTATTTACCGCTTATGAGACTTTCAAAAAGCCGGTAATCCTTTTCGTCGCCGAACAGCAGGAACAGCGTATGCTTTAAGGTCTCATAATCGTCATGCTTCATTGAATATGTCACCCGCTGCTGCACTCCTGTGCTGTGCTTGGTAATAACAAGCATTTCAGAATCTGTCAGATATATACTGTAAAAGGTAACACCGATATTTTCGTCTGCAATACGCAGTGTGAAGATCGACCGGAAAGCGTCATTAGTTACCTCTGTAGATGAAGCAGCAACATCGGATATAAAATCTACGACCGAAGCAAACTCCGTTCCGCTTTTCTTTACCGCTCCCTCTCCTGACTTTATGCTTCCCATATCAAAATAGGGAGTTACTTCGACTGTGACATTTTCAAGGCTTATATCGTCCATCATAGGGATATTTTCATATCCGTGGACGGTGATGTCCGGGTATCCTCCACCGCCTGTGTAAGCGCCCTCCTGTCTGGGAGCAGCAGTTTCCGTAGCAGGAGCCGTTGTTATTACCGAAGTCACGGGAGCTCCTCCGTCATATGTGGAGATCTTTGAGGTCTTATCCTCCTTGGATGTATCAGCAGTCTTGTCATCTGCCCCGACAGCTCCTTTTTCTGCCGGCTCGTCTTCATCAGATGCAGGCTCGGCAAGTCCTGCAAAAATATCCTCCTCAGCTTCGATCTCCTCTATAAGCGAGGGAGTTGTATCCATAGCAGTTTCGATCATAGTTTCGGCTTCGGTGGTCACAGCAGTGTCAATGCCGCTTTCCCTGCCGTCCAATGCGAT
>JAFLUJ010000158.1 GCA_022511485.1 Oscillospiraceae bacterium
ATACTCAGTATATTGCAATGATGGTCATGTGGGAGCATAAGGAGCTTCGGGTAAAGGAGATCGGACAATATCTGTTTCTGGATTCCAGTACCCTGACGCCGCTTCTGAAACGGTTAGAGGAAAAGGGCTATGTGACAAGACGCCGTTCCGCAAAGGACGAGCGTGATCTTATCGTCACCATCACGGAAAGCGGCGAGGCTCTGAAAGAAAAGGCGGTCACAGTGCCCATACAGCTTGGGTCATGTATTGATCTTGACCCGCAAAAAGCTCAGATTTTATATGAATTGCTTTATGAAGTGATCGGAAAGCTGACACATTAGTATTGCAGGAATAAAATTAATTCAGGAGGAATTTTTATGAGTAAGGTTTTAGTAGCTTATTTTTCAGCAAGCGGTGTAACAAAGAAGGTTGCGGAGGAGCTTGCAAAAGTCGAGAACGCCGATCTGTATGAGATCACTCCGGAAGCGACCTATACTGCTGCCGATCTTGATTGGAAAGACCAGCAGTCCAGAAGCACCCTGGAAATGAAAGACCCGAACTGCCGTCCGGCTATTACCGGACAGGTGGAGAACATGGCTCAGTATGATGTTGTGTTTGTGGGCTTCCCTATCTGGTGGGGCAGAGAGCCAAGCGTTGTAGACACATTTCTGGACGCTTATGATCTCTCCGGAAAGAAAATAGTACCTTTCTGCACTTCCGGAGGAAGCGACATCGGCGAAACAGCAAAGCGGATCAAGGAAATAACAGGCTCAGCACAGGTCGACACCGGAAAGCGTATGGGCGGAGAAATTTTCGAGGATGACCTTGCAACATGGACGGCAGGACTTGAGATATAATATAGAGTAAAGTAATCAGGGGTAGATATTTATGGAACGAGGAAAGAAGATCGTACAGATCAGTATCATCGGAATTATTACTAATCTGATACTGGTAGCATTTAAAGCAGCAGTGGGATTTGTAACAGGCTCTGTTGCGATAATTATGGACGCCGTAAACAATCTTAGCGACGCATTATCCTCGGTCATTACTATAATAGGAACAAAGCTTGCAGGCAGAAAGCCCGATAAAAAACATCCCTACGGTTACGGGCAGATAGAACATATAAGCTCGGTCATTATTGCTATCATTGTTTTGCTTGCAGGCTTTACTTCCTTTAAGGAATCCTTTGAAAAGATATTCTCCCCGGAAGCAGCAGACTATACGGTCGTTTCGCTTGTCATAATCGCTGTAGCTGTAGTAGTAAAATTCCTGCTTGGCAGATATGTAAAAAGTCAGGGAGTAAAATACAATTCCGAAGCACTGATAGCCTCCGGAACTGACGCAGTATTTGATTCGGCAATATCTCTTTCAACCATAGCTGCCGCAGTAATTTCAATGCTCTGGAATGTCAGCATTGAAGGCTGGCTGGGAACGATCATTGCAGTCATAATTCTCAAGGCAGGCGTAGAAATGCTGCTGGGAAGTCTCAGCGGAATTATCGGAGAACGGATAGACAGCGAGCTTTCCAAAGACCTGAAAAAGCATATCAGCGAGTACCCCGATGTTCAGGGGGCGTATGATCTGAGCCTTCACCGTTACGGTCCGGAAAAAATTATCGGTTCTGTCCATGTTGAGCTTCCCGACAATATGAACGCAAGAGAAATACATAGTCTTACCAGAAGCATTACCGAGGACGTTTATATTAATTACGGTATTATTCTTACCATAGGTATCTACGCCTCAAATACTGCTGATGGAATGTTTGCCGAAATGAAAAAGAAATTGTCTGATTTAATCTCTGCCTATTCTGAAATACTGCAAATGCATGGATTTTATGTTGACACAGACAGAATGCTTGTGTCCTTTGATCTGATAATTGATTTCAAATCGGAACGGAAAAACGATATCATTAATGAACTCACCGGACAAATGAAGCAGTATTATCCGGAGTATGATTTTACTGTGATATTGGACAGCGATCTGAGTGATTAGACTGCTTGACTTATCCCGTCAGAAATGGCAGTCAGAACGTAATAATATAAACGCTCCTATTAAGATGAAAACGAAAAGCTGCCAAATGAGACAACTAATCATTTGGCAGCTTTTTAACATTCTTAAACAAAATATTAATTTTATCAAAAACCCATTGACAGCTAATTGTAATTAGCCTATAATAAAATCAGGCTAATTGCAATTAGCTACAGGAGGAATTTCTATGACCACAAAGGAAAAAATATTGAGGGAAGCGTTGAATTTGTTTTCCGAAAAAGGCTATAATGCAGTATTTGTGGGCGATATAGCTGAAGCTGTGGGAATCAAAGCGCCTTCACTTTATAAGCATTATAAAAGCAAGCAGGACATTTTCAATGCTATTCTTGAAGAAATGAAAAAAGAATATGATGAACAGGCTCTTTCATTGAATATGAACGGAAACAATGCTGAAACGGACGCAAATATTTTTTCGGAAGTATCGGAAGATAACCTTGTTCAAATGGGAATTGGGCTTTTTCAGTATTTTCTGCATAATGAATACGCAGGAAAATTCCGAAAAATGCTGACTATCGAACAATTCCGCGACGAAGATCTTTCGTTATTGTATCAGAAGCAGTATGTAGACAATCCCCTGTCCTATCAGTCTGCAATGTTTTCCCTGCTTTCAGCAAAAGGCTTTCTTTCGCAGGAAAATACAGATATCATGGCGCTGCATTTCTATGCGCCGATTTATATGCTGCTTACCGTATGTGACCGGCAGCCGGAAAGGGAAAATGAAATTCTACAATTGATCGAACAGCACATAAGGCAATTCAACAAACTATATTGCAGGGAGGAATAACCATGAAGATTGTTATTATTCACGGGCAAAATCACAAAGGAAGCTCTTATCACATCGGCAGAATGATTGCCGACAAAATAGGTTCTGAAAATGTTATTGGGGAATATTTTCTGCCAAAGGATCTGGAACATTTTTGTTTAGGGTGCTATCGCTGTGTGGAAGATGAAACAGCCTGCCCATTTTATTCCGAAAAGCGAGATATTATGGACAATGTGGAAGAAGCAGACCTGCTTATCTTCACAACTCCTACATATTGTTTGAGGGCTTCTGCGCCGATGAAAGCGTTTGTTGACCTGAATTTCACCTATTGGATGCCTCACAGTCCGAGAAAAACAATGTTCAGCAAAAAGGCAGTGGTTGTTTCCACTGCCGCAGGAACAGGCATGAATTTAGCTATAAAAGATGTTTCGACTATGCTGTTTTATTGGGGTGTTCCCTGTGTAAAAACCTATGGCGCAGCTTTGCAGGCTGCAAACTGGGAACAGGTTTCCGATAAGAAAAAAGAAAAGCTTGAACGGGATACTGAAAAACTTGCAAAAAGTATTTCCTCTGCAAAGGTCAGAGTTGGAATCAAAACAAAAGCATTTTTTTATATGATGCGAATGATGATAAAGACCTATGATGACACCTCTTCCGAAAAGAAATACTGGATCAGCAACGGGTGGTTAGATAAAAGCCGACCTTGGGATTGATAAATCATAACCAACCTTGCAGTCGCCATGTGAAACTCTCGCCAAAATTTATGTAATCACAGAGTTTTAAATTTGTTGAAAATTCCCCATGAAATCGGGAGGAAATTATGCTATAATTATAAAGCTGTCGGTTTTATCGGCAGTTCCCGAATTTTATCGGAGAAAAATATTATAATAGCGTTAAACGACACACGTATTACCTTTTATGGTATGTAAATCTGATCACGGTACAATAATGCGCTTGGTCAGATCTGCATTGCTTTAGGGTATGCGTGTGTTTTTTGCGCTCAGAGAAAAGGAGATTTTTTTATGCCGACAAATCAATTTCAAAGGATGGTGTTTGCGTTGCTCACTGTAATAGTTACTGTTCACGCTTATGTTTTTTACAGTCTTTATGTGGTAAACGGAAATACTCTTATGGAGGTCACAGGTGAAAGCAGCGTTATCAAGGCAATAAACGCTCAGGGAGGAATTATGCTTTGCGGACGAATGGTGCCTATATGGGCAGTTATATTGATCGAATTCGTACTTGCATTTCTTCTGGAGTCCGTTATGGGAAGCCCATGCTCCTTTAAGCTTGCGTATAAGGTGTTCGATCCGAAAAGCACTCATCCTGTAATGTTTGAATGTGCAATAATCTGCGCTACGGTAGGACTTATGTGTCCTGCAATGAGCTTTATTGCAGCGTGGCTTTACTATCCTTATTATATGGGATTTAATCTTGCAACTCTGCTTGCAAACTGGCTAAAGCTTGTTTGTTATAATTTCCCCTTTGCATTTTTTACACAGCTTTTCTTTATCCAGCCGCTTATCAGAACGGTGTTCAAGGCGATCTTCAGAAAAAATACCGCTGAACAAGCCGAAGCTGAGGCGGTCAGTGCATAATAATATAGTATAATTCAAAGAGCGGGAATGAAAAATTTCCCGCTCTTATCATTTTATTATACGGAACTTGTTTTTGTACTGCTGTTTAGTCTGCTTTCAATAAAGCTGTGGACATCTTCCTCATTAATTCCCAAAACAAAAGAAAATTCCCTGTGCATAATTTTTTGAGCTTCTGTAAGAGCTCTTTCGTCATAGGAAGTAAGTTTTTTCCCATCGGAAATTCTTTTCTGCTGTTCGGAATAAAGTCCCTTTATCATACTGAGCAGCTTCCGGTAATCATCGCTATGAAGTGTTCTGCTGAAAACTGATTGGCGTTCGTTTCTGTCAGCTATCCATTTTTCTTCTACAGCGGGCATATCATCAATTATACTATAAATTTCTTCCTGAGTTAGCAGAGGACGTACATTTTCATCAAATCTCGCACAAGGGATATAATAAGAGGAATTTCCGGGACTTTCGGGAATAAGTCTGTAATAATCAAGCTTGTTGACACCGTCAAAGCACTCGCTTACTATTTCGCTTATGAGACAGATCTCAGTTCCTGCGTATACAACATATTCACCGGTATTATAGCTCATAATGATCCTCCTGACAATCTTGTATATTTCCCCGTATGCTTATACTATTTCCCATTTTAACTATATGGGCAAAACCCATATAGTTAAAATGCACCGCAAAGCGGTGGGCGGCGCAGCCGCCGGGAAAGCCGTTCAATACTAATCCCGTCAAAATCGCAGATTTTGACAACCGCCTGTACAGGCGGATTTCTCAATAGACAAAGTCTATTGAGAAATTAGGGATTAGTATTATTATATCGTATTTTGCAGGATTTTTCAAAGGCGATTTTGCACAAAACGCACAACATTTTCACTCAGGAAAAATCAAAATATTGCACATTAATACATAATAGCATTGTTAATGAGCCTGAACGTATTCCCCTGTTATCTTTTTATTGTAATTCTTGAAAATAAGTCCTATACCAATTGCGGCTGTAATAATTTCAGCAATAGGGAAAGTGATCCATACGATCCACGCATTCACAAGGTCATCTGTAACAAAAAATGTAAATATCCACGCTATCGGCAGAATAAACACCAGCTGCCTGCAAATTGAAATAATAAGCGAGGAAACACCGCAGTCCAACGCTTGCAGCACACCTTGAAGTGCAATACTGGTGCCGGCAAATATAAATCCTGTTGAAATGATCCGAACTGCACTGATACAAAGCTTTTCTGTTGTTCCGGAAAGCCTGAATACAGAACAGAGCGGTACGGCAAACAGTTCAAGTGCAATTGTGCCTATAGCCATAATGATAAACGTGTATAATACACCGTATTTGATCCCGTCCATAATACGTTTTTTATTATGCATTCCATGACTGAATGATACGATAGGCGTAATTGTATCACGAAGTCCGAATGATGCAAATAAAATAAACTGCTGAATCTTATAATATAATCCATAAGCCGTGACCAGAGCTTCATTGACTTGTACGAGTATAATATTGATGCCGTATGTCATAAAGGACATAAGTGCCTGAGCGATAATTGCAGGCAAGCCGATGGCATATATTTCTTTTATAAGCTTTGCCTGAGGTTTGATATGCCTGAGACTTTTATCGACGCTTTTATTTGACTTGCAGTGGAAGATCAGTGCTATTAAAAACGAGGCAATTTGTCCTATAACAGTAGCATACGCTGCACCTGCTGCCTTCAATTCCGGGAAGCCAAGTAAACCATAGATCATGATAGGGTCTAAAACAATGTTGATGACTGCACCTGAAATTTGTGCGATGGTTGAAAGCAATGACATACCGGTTGCCTGAAGCATTTTTTCAAAAATACCGAAAAACGAAACTCCCACAGAACATATACAGCATATCTGCAGATACTCTACGGCAGTATCATATATGATCTGATTTGAAGTCTGAGTTGCAATATAGGGTTTTACGCCAAATATTCCGAACAGCACGAATACCAGAATGATTATCAGCCCAAGAAAAACTGCGTTTCCGGCTACACCTGAAGCCTTTTCTCTGTCCTGCTGTCCGAGACTTTTGGCGAGCAGAACATTAACTCCCACTCCTGTGCCTATACCTATCGCTATCATCAACATCTGCACGGGAAACGCAAGTGTCAGCGCATTCAGTGCGTCCTCTCCGCCCTCCATGTTTGATACAAAGAAGCTGTCTGCAATGTTATAAAATGCCTGCAGCATCATAGAGATGATTACCGGGATCCCCATAGATAACATCAGCTTGTTTATAGGTACAGTTTCCATCCTTTTAACAGATTTTTGTTCCATACTTGCACTCCTTATAAAAAAATAAACGTGCAGCATACGCAACCGGAATTACGCATACGCTACACGTTGTATTTATAATTATATCGGACTTTTCAGGATTTTTCAAAGGCAATTTTGCACAAAAATCTGTTAGCAATAGCTAATTCATTTTGACTAATATTACGAATATATTGCATTTACCCTGCATAGTATTGACATTTTTCAGCTTATGATGTAATATAATAAATAGAGTTGCACTATGCTAACTTAATTATGTTAAAGTCGATTTCGCAATTTGCAAATATCGAAATCGTATATTTTTTGTTCGTTGGTTAGTTAAGGCTAACCAATAAAATAATGCTATGTCTGTTAAAATTCTACTTACATACGTTAAACTCTTTATACTGACAAACCAGGAGGAAAAATGATGATAAACAAACGTCTGATAGGAACAGTCAGCGAATCAAAGAAATATATAGCCGGAAACGTGGCAGCACAATGGTGCGGTATGGTATCCAACGCCTGTCTTATTTTTTCTGTGGGAGCAATGCTTGAACGGCTTTCTGACAGAAACTCAGACGGTACGGTGAATGTTGCGGCGTTTGCTGCCGCCGCACTTATAATACGAATGGTCTGTTCGGTACTGCAGGCAAGATTCAGCTATCTTTCCTCAAAAACAGTAAAGAAAACCCTGCGTGGCATGATCTTCAATAAGCTGCTGCGGCTGGGAAGCTCCTACCGTGAGCAAGCAGCAAGCTCTGAGATAGTGCAGGTATCGGTCGAGGGAGTAGAGCAGCTTGAAACATACTTTGGAGCATATCTTCCTCAGTTTTTCTATGCAATGCTTGCGCCGCTGACGCTTTTTGCCGCCCTGTGCTTTGTAAGCGTGAAAGCTGCTGCAGTGCTTCTTGTATGCGTACCATTGATACCTGTGTCAATAATATGTGTTCAGAAAATAGCCAAGAAACTTCTCAACAAATATTGGGGTCAATATACTGCACTGGGAGATACATTTCTGGAAAATTTGCAGGGACTGACAACGCTGAAGATCTATAAGTCGGACGAATACAAAAACGACCAGATGAACGAGGAATCGGAAAAATTTCGCAGGATCACCATGAAAGTCCTGACTATGCAGCTCAACTCTATCACTATAATGGATTTTGTTGCTTTCGGCGGAGCGGCGGTTGGAATAATTATTGCTGCAAGTGAATTTGCCAAAGGAAATATCGGTTTTTCCGGCTGCTTTTCAATAATCATGCTGTCGGCGGAGTTCTTTATCCCTATGAGAAGATTGGGCAGCTTCTTCCATGTGGCAATGAACGGAATGGCAGCAAGCGATAAGATATTCCGTCTGCTTGATCTGCCTGAACCTGAAATCAAGTCCGGAGAGATAAATCCCGATAACTGCGGAATATCTGTAGGTGGGCTTTCCTATTCCTATGAAGCCGAGCGTGAAGTGCTGCATAAAGTCGATCTGAAAATACCGATGAACGGACTTACTGCTGTCGTTGGTGAATCCGGCTGCGGAAAATCCACTATCGCCGCAGTCCTTACAGGAAGAAATAAAAATTACAGCGGTTCTTTTAAAATAGGCGATACAGAGCTTTCGGAGATAAATGAAAAAAGCATTTCCGGCAATGTAACATACATCGGACATAACAGCTATATTTTCAAAGGGACTGTTCGTGAAAATCTTCTTATGGGAAACAGCAGTGCAGATGATGAAATGCTGTGGGCTGCTCTTGAAAAGGCTCGTCTCGCAGATTTTATGCGCTCTGAAAAGGGTCTTGACACAGAGCTTACCGAAAACGCAGGAAATCTTTCCGGAGGTCAGCGTCAGCGGCTTGCGCTTGCAAGAGCGCTTCTGCACGATACACCCATATACATTTTTGACGAAGCAACAAGCAACATAGATTCCGAAAGCGAAAATTTCATCATGGAGGAAATATACAGACTGTCGGAACACAAAACGGTGATCCTTATTTCCCACAGACTTGCCAATTCTGCGGAAGCGGATATGCTCTATGTTCTTGAAAGCGGAACCGTCACGGAGCAGGGTACTCACAACGAACTGCTCGGGAAAAAGGGTGTATATTGCAAGCTTTGGGAAACTCAGAAGCAGCTCGAAAGCATAGGGAGGTGCAGCCAATGAAAAAGCGTGGAAATATAAAGATAATGCTGAGCCTTATCGGGCTTGTGAAGCCGCTTATCGGCATTATGACCGCTGCCGTGGCAATGGGTGTGTTGGGATTTATTTGCTCCGAATTTATTACGATTTTCGGCGGATATGCGCTGCTGAATGTGCTTGATCATGACACGCCCATAGGAATGAAAAGCATATTTGTCTGCGTGCTGGTATTTGCCGCTCTGAGAGCTGTGCTTCGTTATGGGGAGCAGTCTTGCAACCATTTTATTGCTTTCCGGCTTCTGGCTATCATTCGGGATAAGGTCTTTAAAGCTCTTCGCAGACTTTGTCCTGCAAAATTGGAGGGACGTGACAAGGGCGACCTTATTTCCGTTATCACATCTGACATCGAACTGCTTGAAGTCTTTTACGCTCATACCATTTCGCCTATATGTATCGCAGTGATAATGTCGGTAATAATGTCACTGTTCATTGGTTCGTACAGTGCGGTTCTGGGAATTATCGCCGCTGCCGCATATGCTTGTGTGGGAATAATCGTACCAATAGCAATAAGCAAAAAAAGCGGAGATCTTGGAAACGAAGTCAGAGCTCTGTCCGGGGAGCTTAGTGCTTTTGTGCTTGACAGTCTGCGGGGTCTTGATGAGATAATACAGTATGGTTCAGGAAAAGACAGGCTTGTAAAGCTTGATATGCACACCGATTCATTGTCAGCAAGACAGGAAAAAATGAGCCGTAATATCGGCTTCAATTCTGCCATTACGGAGTCCGCCATACTTACTTTCGATATGATAATGCTTGCTGCTTCCACAGTGTTATACAAAAACGGCGCAGTGGAATTTGATGGGGTAGTAATTCCGCTTATAGCGATGATGTCCTCTTTCGGACCGGTGGTGGCTCTTGCGAATCTTGGGACAACATTGCAGGGAACTCTTGCATCGGGAAACAGAGTTCTTGATATACTGGAGGAAAGTCCTGTTACCGAGGAGATCACCGATGGAATAAGCACAGAATTTACAGGTGCTTCGACTGAAAGCATAGAATTTTCATACGGCGGAGAGAAGATACTTGACGATCTGAGCCTTGAGATCGAGCAGGGAAAAATAACCGGTATCATTGGAAAAAGCGGTTCGGGAAAATCAACGCTGCTAAAGCTTCTGATGCGTTTCTGGAGCGTAAGCAGCGGGGAGATAAAAATTTCCGACGAAAATATTGAAAAGATAAATACTTCTGATCTCAGGGATATAGAAAGCTTTGTCACTCAGGATACCCAGCTTTTTCACGATACTATTGAAAACAATATTCGCATTGCAAAGCTGGACGCCAGCCGCAACGAGATAGAAGCCGCCTGCAAAAAAGCGTCTATACATGATTTTATCATGTCACTGCCGAATGGCTATGATACTCAGGTAGGCGAGCTGGGCGAGACACTTTCCGGGGGAGAACGTCAGCGGATCGGGCTTGCAAGAGCTTTTCTGCACAGTGCAGACCTCATGCTGCTGGACGAACCCACAAGCAATCTTGACAGCCTGAATGAAGCGATCATACTTGGGTCACTTTATAAAAATGCGGATAACAAGACCGTAGTGCTGGTATCACACCGTGAGTCTGCAATGAGGATATGCGACAGGATATATTCTGTCCAGAACGGGAGGAGATCATGAATATAAATGAAAAAAGAGAGCGGGAAAAGGAAACCGTATCACAAATGATCCGGATATATTGCCGTGGTAAGCATGGGGGAAGAACGCTATGTGACGAATGCCGCCAGCTTGACGAATATGCAAGAGAGCGTTCGGATAAATGCCCTTTTATGGAGACCAAGACCTTTTGTTCAAACTGTAAGGTGCATTGCTATAAAGCCGACATGAGGGATAAAATTCGTGCGGTAATGAGATATTCGGGTCCGAGAATGATATTTTATTACCCTGTGACCGCAGTCCGTCACATTATAGAAACTAACCGCAAAAAACACAGTACGGAGGTTGGAAAAATGAATTTCAAGAAAATAATTTACATAATAGTTGGTTGCATAGGGGTAGCTTTGGGTGCGATAGGTGCGGTTCTTCCGCTAATGCCTGCATTTCCATTTTTACTGCTGGCAAGTGTATGCTTTTGCCGCAGCTCTGAACGTCTTGACAAGTGGTTTAAAGGTACAAGACTGTATAAGGATAATCTGGAAAGCTTCGTAAACGGACAGGGCATGACATGGAAAACTAAAATTCGCATTATGATAACCGTGACAGTGCTTATGTCCATCGGATTTGTAATGATGAATCAGGTTCCGGTGGGGCGTATGGTTCTTGCGGGAATTTGGGTATTTCATATTTTGTATTTTTGCTTTGGAGTCAAAAATTGCAAAGACGAAAGCAATAATAATAAATAGGCGTCAGCTTAATTTTTTTACACAGGAGTTAGTGTATGCTTACTAAAGGAGGTCAATATGAGTGTAGTAATCGTAGGCGGAAATGAATGTATGACCCGTCAATACAAGGATATGTGCGAATCATATCAATATAAAGCAAAAATATATCCCAAAATGTCCACAGGACTGATATTTGTACAAATTGGAGAAATATATTCTTGGGCTTGACATTCAGACGAAAATATGATAACATAACATTGTTATCTAAATGAGGTGGTATGAATGTCAGACAGAGAAACCAAGGAGCGTCTTATTGAAAGTGCAGCGAGGGAATTTTCAGAAAAGGGTTACAATAAAGCTTCACTGCGTACTATCTGTGCAAATGCAGGTGTGACTACAGGTGCGCTGTATTTTTTCTTCGAGGACAAGGAGGATCTTTTTGCTGCTATCGTGGAGAAACCCATTGCGGATATGACAATGATACTGCAAACTCATTTTGCAGAGCATGAAAGCTTTTTTGATATAAGCTTCAGCGCAGAGGAGAAATATGATCTTTCGGGAAGCCACGATGAATTTACTGAACAGCTTATCCATCAGCTTTATGAAAACTATGACGCCTTTATCCTGCTGCTGACAAAATCTCAGGGAACACGATTTGAAAATACCGTTGACAGGATAATTGATTTGACAGAGCTGAACTTTATTGCAATGGCAGAAAAAATGGCAAAGCATTATCCTGGACAGACAGTCAATAAATATATGACACACTGGCTTACTCATGTAACTATTGACGCTTTTATACATCTGCTCACTCATGAGAATAACGAGAAAAAGGCTGTGGCTCAGATGAGCAGGATATTGGATTTCATCGTGGGTGGCAGTATGAATTTAGTGCTTATGCCCGATAACGAAATTTGATTGCCGTACTTCATGTATGGCAATTTAAATAACATTAACATAACATTGTTATGTTAATGAAAATAAGACTCAGAAGGGGGTAAAATTTATGTATCTTGAAGTAAACAAGATCAAAAAAAGCTACGGCGAAGGGGGAAGCTATGTACAAGTGCTGAAAGGAATAACCACCGGTCTGGAAAAGGGTCAGATGTGCGTTATTCAGGGAACCAGCGGTTCGGGAAAATCCACGCTTCTGAACTGCATAGGGGGACTTGACACAGCCGACAGCGGTTCTATCAAGGTGGACGGAAAGGAGATCGTGGGGCTTAAATCTGCGGCGCTTTCCGATTACCGTCGGGACAATCTGGGATTTATTTTTCAGTTTTATAACCTCGTCCCCAATCTTACGGTGGAGGAAAATATTCAGGTCTGCGAATATCTTTCAGACTCTCCTCTTGATATAGAGGAATTGCTTGAAACATTAGGACTTACCGAACATAGAAAGAAATTCCCATCGCAGCTTTCCGGCGGACAGCAGCAGAGATGTGCCATTGCAAGAGCGCTTATAAAAAATCCAAAGCTTCTGCTTCTTGACGAACCAACAGGCGCACTGGATTCAAAAACCTCACGGGATATTCTGATCCTTTTAGAGGAAATAAACCGGAAATACAATACAACAATGCTTCTTGTCACCCATAATAATTCAATAAAAAATATGGTGCATAAGGTCATTATAATCAAGGACGGTCAGATACATAAAGAATACGAAAACGAAACAAGAGTCCCTGCGGCAGAACTGGAGGACTTGTAATGCAGAAGATATTTTTTAAACGTGCTGTCCGTGATCTGAAAGCAAATTTCATGCGGTATCTTGCTCTGGGACTGCTTATCATCATGGGAATGTATCTTGTGGTGAGCATGACAGCAGCGGCGGAACTGATAATCACAGGTACTGAAAAAAGCTCCCGTGAGCATAATGCGGAGGACGGGCAGTTCAGTGTTTTTCTCCCTCTTACTAATGAGGAAGAAAAGCTGCTTGCAGATAATGGGATCTTTCTTGAAAAAATGTTCAGCCTTGATTATTCCCTGTCTGACGGCAGCTTTTTAAGGGTGTTCAAAAACCGTCGGGAAATTGATTTGATTGCTCTTGATGATGGACGTCTTGCAGAAAATCAATGTGAAATAGTGATCGAAAAGCGTTATGCAGAGGAACATGATCTGAACACCGGTAATAAAATTACTTTCGGCGGAAAGGAATTTGAGGTCGTGGGAATAGGAAGCGTTCCCGATTATGACGCACCATACAGGGAGCTTTCCGACAGCGCAGTTGACAGCGTAGGATTTGGTCTTGCCTTTGTGACTGAGGAAGCTTATTCGGAGCTTCTTTCGGAAAATAAAAGCCAGCGGTCGGAAAATCTCGTCTATGCTTACCGCTTGAACGGAAATACATCTCATAGCGATTTAAAGGAACTGCTGAACGGCTTTGAGATCTCCGCAGATGAAGTGGAGGACGAGTTTTTTCAGGAATATTGGAAACGCACAGGCGGCAAAAAAGACGACATTATAGACGGGATCAACGAGCTGAACAAGGGTGCAGAAACGCTTTCCGACGGGTTAAAAGAACTATCCGAATCAGCGGAAGCAATTCCCATGCTGCCCGATGAATTCAAGTCGGGAATATCCGATTCGGCAGAGGGAGCAAAGTCTCTTTCGGACGGGACATCGGAACTAAAAGAACAGACAAATGAGATAATAGAAAAATATTTCGACATAAAGCTCAGCAAGCTCACAATGCTTTTAAAAGCGGAGGACAATATGAGAATTGGTGCAGCGGCGGACGATCAGGTCATAAACAAGGTCTGTGGACTTCTTGCCGGAGTTATCGTAATGGCACTGTTCACATATGTTATTTCTGTGTTTGTAATTCATGGTATTGACAAGGAATCAAGCATAATCGGTGCGCTTTACGCTTTGGGTGTAAAGCGGAGAGATCTGATATTCCACTATCTGATGATCCCTGTTGCCGTCACATTTGTTTCCGGACTTATAGGCGCAGCGTTGGGACTTTCGGAATTTGCAATTCAGTCCAACGTCGCAGACTGCTATGAATATTTTTCAATTCCTGAAATGGAACCGGTATATCCTATCTACCTTATTATTTACAGCGTTTTGATGCCTCCGGTGGTTGCGGCGATAGTAAATTATTTTGTGATAAAGAAACGGCTTTCAAAAACGGCTTTGAGTTTAATTCGTAACGAGCAGAAGTCCCGTAGAATAAACTCTGTTGATCTTGGGAAAATGAAATTTATCCCCCGTTTCCAGATAAGACAGATGTTGAAAGAGCTTCGCACAGGATTCACAGTATTTTTCGGAATGTTCTTTTCCATGCTGGTGCTTATGCTTTGCATTGATGTTTATGTAATGTGTAATAATATCAAATCGGGAGCAGAGCGTGACACAAAATTTAACTATATGTACGTTTACAAATATCCGGAAGAAACTGTTCCGGAGGGCAGCTCGGAAGCCTTTGTAAAATCTCTGAAACGTGAAAACCTCGGATATAATTTAGAAGTAACGATTTTGGGAATTACCGCAGACAATCCATATTTCAGTGCCAGACCCGAAAAGGGCGAAAACAAGGTGGTGGTATCCTCTGCAACCGCTCAGAAATTTGCGTTGAAGATCGGTGATGATCTTATACTGAAAGACGAAGACGCTGACAGGAGCTATGTATTTACCGTTACCGACATTGCAGTTTATTCGCCTGCACTGTATGTTTTTATGGATATTGACAGTATGCGTTCTCTTTTCGGAGAATCGGAGGACTATTTCAATGCGGTATTTTCGGACAGGGAGCTTGATATTCCCTCAGGCAGGCTTTCAGCCTCTGTGAAGCGCAGCGACATCGTTCACTCTCTGAGCATATTCGTGGATATGATGATGCCCATGATAATAACCCTTAGTGCCGCTTCCGTCCTCATTTTCTGTGTGGTAATGTATCTTATGATCGGGGTAATGATAGACCGTTCTGCATTTGGTATTTCTCTTATAAAAATTTTCGGTTTCAGGACAAAAGAGATACGCAGGCTTTATCTTGACGGAAATCTTTTTACTATCGCAATTGGTGCATTGATAAGTATTCCGCTGTCGAAAAAGGCAATTGACATGATCTATCCGTTTATGGTTTCCAATGTTGCCTGCGGCATGGAGCTTGAATTTACTCCGCAAATTTACATAGGAGTTTTTGCGGCGGTAATTATTCTGTATCTGATAATTGATCAGGTTCTTGTGAGAAAGATACAGAAGATCGTTCCTGCGGAAGTTCTGAAAAATCGGGAATAAATCAAAGAAAACAGTCTTGGTTCAATACAGACCAAGACTGTTTTTGTTTACAGAGAAATATATATCAGCACTGCAAGATAATAAATAACAAATATCAGATTAGCCCAGCCACCGCAAATAATAATATGTATTCCTTTGGGCAATTTCTTCATTAAAGGAAGAAGCAGATAGAGAACACCCGGTGTAAATATCGCCAGCCAGTTAGGCAATTCTGTCCAGCCCAAAGCAACGCAAGCCAGAATAATAAGAAGTCCCGCCGCTTGAAACAAAACCGATAATTTATTTAACGCTGTAAAATATTTTATGACAGTATCCATTGCCTTTTTGTCATCAAGCTTTCCGATAAGTCCAAGATAGGCACAATGGCTGTGATATGCACCGCCGATGATAATTCCCAGACAAGATAACAGGAAGCTTGTCATTGCCGGGACAAAAATTTTATCGTCTGCTATCAGAACGATATGATAATATCCTATGCAGTACAGAAATGCCGCTATCGGACCTATTATCCCTCCTGCATATAATCTTTTGTCGGAAAGGTTTTTCATAATATCAATAACAGAATCAAATTTCCCGTCAGATACATAGTCCTTTTTATCATAATACAGCAGCATATCTCCGCTGAACATTAAAAGTCCTGCGATAAGTCCTGTAAGTACTACAAAAAATAATTCCATTTTATTCTCCTTATACTATTTCTCAATAAAAACTACAAACCACAGCATAATTTAATTTCTTCTGCCCATTTTTCCGGATAGCAGACCAGAAGTTCTTCATGCTGCATATTAAAGCTGTGTATGTCAGGATCATTAAAATGCTGTTTATATCGGTCAAGAAATTTTTTACCCATTTTTTCAGCGTAAAAGCAATGTATTACTGTGTCCTGAACCGAAATGTCGTTTTCGATTGGAGTAACCAGATCGGAATAGAACTGATTTTTTATACTCTCCTTTTTCACAAATGACATACGAGTGCTATTTATTCCGAACATATCAAGCATCTTTTCGTAATACTCACGTTCCTCTATAGGTTTACTCTCCAACCACTTTTGCATAAAACCGGGAGACTTGCCCTTTTGAAACATTCCATACAACATTTTTGAAATTATCGTTGCTTGAATTTTAGCTCCTATCCCACCACTCTGGTCAAGATCTGAGCTTCCTATTATAGCATGGTCAATATGGACTTTTCTTCGCTGAACAAGCAATCCAACAAATGAACCTCCCAGCGAACAGCCATAAGCTGCACAGATCTTCCCGCTGAAATGCTCTGTTATGTAGCTTTCAATCCTTTCTGTTTCAGTCAGCATATCAGGAAATATACTGTCCTCGGTTTCATCAAACCCGTCATAGGATACGCATACTACGTGAAAATATTTCTCCAGCAATGGAATTATTCCGCCGAAATTTGCTTTCCAATGGCAGCAGGTTCCGGGAAACAACATAATTACCGGAGCAAATTTGTCCCCAAAGATATAAATTTTCATAAAGGATCCCCTTTTATTTTTTCTATTATAAACTTAAAAGTATTAAAGTTCTTGCTTTTTATAAAATCATTATAATAAATCCAACGATAGGCGCGAATATTATCCCGATCGCCATTCCCCTTACGCTTGCTTTAAAATGAAACTTCACCGCCGAGCTTTCAAAGGCACTGATTTCCGCTGCTTTGTAAAATTTATCAAAAGGAGCAAGCAGAATATCTACCACAAGAAAATCATACCAGTCTACCACTAACCATAATGCATATGCCGTCAAAGCTCCTTCAAGGAATGCGGATATTCCGTTGATATATCTCATAATCAACGCAAAAACAACTGCAAAGACAATGGCTGCGGTCAACTTACGAATAATATCACTTCTTTTAGCAGGCGTTTTTTCTGCGATCATGCCTATTTGACGAAGTCTGTCCGTAACAATGGGCGGATAATCATTTGCAAACGCTTCTCTGCGATTTATAGTCATGATCTCCAGCACGATAGTAAAAATCACACAAGCAGCAATACTTTCAATAACAAATATCATAATAATATTCTCCGTTTCCCTCACAGATAAAGCCTAATATAGGGCAGACAAAAAAGTCCATGCAAACCCATGATCCAGTATTCCCAATGTCAGCATCCATTTTTTCGTATTTCATTCGGTTTGCGGTCATAAACCGTTATAGCGCACTTTAAAAGATCGTACATATCCACCCAAGCACAGCCGCAACCACGAAACTGCCAATGATATGTGCTAAATGCGTTTTCCGGTTGTATCCGAACAGATACTGCCCCAGCACTTCTTTCGTTTCGGGATAAAAATGCGGGAAGAAGTTAAAACCTGCGTTACACAGCAGTACCCAGTCGAAAAACAGGATATCGAAAGCCTTCAGCAAAAGCTCCATTACGATAAATCTGATAAAAAACTGCCCAAATCCGAAACAGTTATTAATTCCATTCCATGCACCGATAATAAAAGCTCCGATCATCAGAAGTACGGAGAATGCCGCCATACTCCATCCAATGGCATATGCTCCCTTAAATCTCTCTTCCCGTGGTCTTATTACATCTCTGACCTCTTTCGGCGCAGAGCTGAAAAACCTTGTGTCCTGAATAAACCCAACACCTGCTAAAAGCATCAGAAAAAGCCCCGCCATCAGCATCAATGAAAGAAGCAACGTTATAATCATCGTCTTGTTATCCTCCTTTTAGAACAAACCTTCTACCTCTGTGTGTTTTTAAGTTAAAATCTGTGTATCGCATGGCTTTCCTCTCTATATTCTTCAATCATTACCCTTATGAACAGCACTGTTTAATACATGAAATCATCTCCTTCCTTAAAAAATCCAAATAACCAGCAGAGCAACTACCGCTGCTCCCGCAAACCAGACCAATGACGCGATCGTCCGCTTTATCAGAATTTCCTTCCACGATTTAGCAAAAGGAATGTCTTCTGTTCCCTCAATGATCCAGAATTTGCTGTGACCCACCCAAAGTCTGTCTATCACAATGCCGTCAAACCAGTTCGATACCTCCAAAAATATCAATGCCTGCCAATAAGCCGTTCCGAGATCGTTCACCCGATTCCATAGACCAATAATCAACAGTATTGCGACCAGAAGAACGACCATAAATGCAATCATGAACCGCACCTTTTTATTGCGAATGTCCTGACGGTCGGCAAGACCGATGGCAAAGGCTCGCTCCTGTACCGGCTTTGGATAGAAATACAGGGCGTTTATTGCCCCATCTCTGACAGTAAATGCAATCATACCTGTGTAGAGAGCCAGAAAAAGAATAATTTGCAGAAGTATCATGTTTATTCCTCCCTGCACTAATTTTTTCTCTTATACCGGAAATCACAATGATCCGCACCTTCTGCAATAGTCTGTGTTCTGCAAAGCTCCATTTTCATTATATCTGTCATAACATAATCCAGTCTGCACAAATACTTTGCAAGCTCGAAGCAGTCCTCATCACGGCAAAGAGCGCAAATCCCGCACTGATGGTAGTTATAGCCAAGCTCAAACTGACCGTCACCCTCCAGTACATCTACCACCCAATCGTTTTCATATTTCCGTTTATGGGATTCCTCCGCCCATCGTTTGCGTTCCGGAAGCTTCTTCTGGTCAAGATAGGAGTCGGCGTTTCCCAGAAACTTATGTAACAGCGAACTATTATATAGCCCATTCTTGAACAGCTCATAATTTTCTTCCGGAGATAAGCCTGTACAGCGGTTCATAGCGATAAAATATGCTGCCATACAATAAGCGCTCATCAATTTGGAATTTCCAATATCCTTTGCCCGCAGAATAACATTTTTATATTCCACTGCTACTCTTTTGGACACCCTGCCGGAACTGTCAAATTTCTTCCGATACTCCTTTTTGCAGGCTGAATGATAAAACCAGCCAAACATCATTGTCTGAAAATTGTACTTCATATTTCCCCCAACGCTTTCAAATGCTCAATTATTTCATTCTCTCCCTGTTTTCCTTCCTTTAAAAAGGTGAAAAACGGATAGGAGTGAAACAGTCCCGGTTCCACATGAATCGTGTAATCATTAACGCCGCAGCGGTCAAAGGCTTTCTCATAATCGGGAGCTTCTGCGGCAAAAATCTCGTCCCCTCCGAAATACATAATGATCTTCGGGAAGCCTGTATAATCATCTGTGGCTGCACAGCCAAGCAGATAGGAGGGGAGCGTTCCGTCATGGTTATAATAATCCGACCAAGCCTTAACGGAATCCGCAGACATCATAATATCACGTTTTTCAATCTCTTTCATGCGTTCAAAGCTTTCCTCCGAAATCAGGATATTGTTGCAGGAAACTGCGATAATAAGTCCCGGCATGGAAAGCTCCCTGCCATTCTTGATGATGTGGCGTCCGGAAGCTAAAAGGTTGTCTGCTCCAGAGGAAAATCCCAGCCATGCAATGTCATTTGCCTTGTAGTCCTGTAACATTCTGCTGTATGTATGGCAAACCATTTCCACCTCATCAAGAAGATCATTATCTGGATAAAGAGGATAGAGTGGTATCCACAGATCACGATCTGCTTCGTTCATATACCTGACCATTGTATTGACCTTTGGAAGCTGATAGCGTCTATTAGCCCCTCCCACGAGATACAGTAAGGCTCTTTTGGTGCCAGAGCCGGACTTATGCCCCACGATACAGTGACAGCCGTCAATGATCTCATCCCTAAATTCGTAGCCTTTCTTTTGGGGAAGCCTGAATTTGAATTTTATCTGAAGCCTATGAGATACCTGCACAAATTCCTCATAGCTTTCCTGATGCAGATTTTCCTTGACAGCTTTTCTAATGATCGGTTTTAATATGCTGTATAATACGCTCACTCGCCCACCCCTATATACAATGACATTATTATGTTTTTATAAGCTTGGTTAGCTTTAACTAACTAAGCTTCGTTAGTAAAGCCGCTCGACTGAACGGCTTGTATTTATGGTTATATTATACTGCCTTTTTTAGTTTTTGTCAAGGGAAAAATAAGTAGGTGCGGCATAGTGACCCATAATGCTGCACAAAGGCTACTATTGATATGACACAATAACTATGCACCTCTCCAAACTTTTCAGAAAGGGGTGTCCAAAATAGCCTGTTTCGCTCCTACCGTATGAGAGGAGTTTTTTGTACCCATGTTCTTAGCTATACCCCTCAGTAATTTTGCACAGTCAACCGATATTGTTTTATGCAACCCTCCAAACTTTGAAAAATATCCTTAAAACCACTCACGAAATCGGCGGATTTTGTA